>JAYEKC010000025.1:0-5897 GCA_034716715.1 Gemmatimonadota bacterium
CCAGCCATCCGATCGCCGCCACCAGCGCGCCGGTGCCCCACCGCCCCACCGCCGTCGGGCGGATCACCGCCATCGCGGTGCTGCCCGGCGCGCGGGGCGCCGGCGCAGGCCGCGCGCTCGTGGAGGCGGCCGAGGCGCATTTCGCCGCGCGTGGCGTCGCGCGGCTCGAGGTGACCAGCGGCGACAACCACGCCGCCGCCCACTCGTTCTACGTGCACCTCGGCTACGCCAACCAGGGCGTACGGTTCGCGAAGGGCCTGTAGCCCCGACGCGGTTCAGCCCGCGACCATGTTCGCGAGCCGGAAGTAGATCGGGATGCCGGCGAGGATGTTGAACGGGAAGGTGATCACCAGGGCCAGCGTCAGCGAGTAGGCCGGGTTGGCCTCCGGCAGGTTCATGCGGACGGCCGGGGGCGCCGCGATGTAGCTCGCGCTCGAGGCCATCGTGGCCAGCACCGTGCAGCCGGCCACGCTGAGCCCCGCCGCGTGCCCGAGCACGACGCCGGCGGCGCCAAAGACGATGGGCATCACGATCCCGAACCCGACGAGGAACGCCCCCACCTTGCGGAGGTCGCCGAAACGCTCGCCCGCGGCCAGGCCCATCTCGAGCAGGAAGAGGCAGAGCGCGCCGCGGAACATGGGGCTCGCCGTGTCGAAGAACGGGCCCACCTGCGACCACCCGCGGTCGCCAAAGAGGAAGCCGACCACGAGGCCGCCCACGAGCAGCACCATCGTCCGCGCCGTGAGGATCTCGTGCAGCGTCGCCTTCCAGTTGATCGTGCCGTGCGCAGGCAGCTCGCCGGTGAGCACGCGGCCGTCCGGTCCGAGCATCGCGAGGGCCGCGGCGCCGCCATTGCGGGCCGCAACCGTCACCACCTTCTCCTGCGCAAGGGCGAGCGCCCCGATCCCCAGCGCCACGCTGATGCCCGGGCTCTCGAGCAGCGTCAGCAGCGTGGGCATGAACCCCTCGGGCTTCAGCCCCATGCCCCCGATGAACTGGTTTGCCGCGATGTACGTCACCGCCGAGACCGAACCGTAGTGCGCCGCGATGCCCGCCGAGTCGGAGACGCTGAATCGCCCGATGCGGCGGAGCACGAGGTAGGCCACCACCGGCGTCATGGCGCCGATGAACAGTGTGACGGCCGCCGGCGCGATGATCTCGCCGAAGGCGGCGTGCGAGAGCTCAACGCCGCCGTGGAGGCCGAGCGCGAACAGCAGGTACAACGAAAGCCCGATGTACACCTCCTTCGGGAACGTCAGTTCGCTGCGCAGGAGCTTGGCGACGACGCCGAGGGCGAACGAAAGGGCGATCGGGGACAGCAGGTTCTGGCGAAGGAGTTCGGACACGGTGGGGGCGAAGGGGTGGGGGAGGTTCAGGGCCGGGGCGGGCGCTCGACCGCAGGCGCGGCGACATGCGCGGCGGCCGCCGGGCCCGGGTCGTCGGCCTGGCGCGCGCGGCGCAGGCGGCGGTCCTTGGCGCGGGACTCGTCCCGCAACTGCGCGCGGTACTCCGCCACGCGGCGCCGCAGCGCGTCGTCGGACGCGCCCAGGACCTGCACGGCGAGCAGGCCGGCGTTCCATCCGCCGCCAATCGCCACGGTGGCGACGGGAATCCCCGACGGCATCTGGACGATGGAGAGCAGCGAGTCCATCCCCTTGAGGGCCTTGGATTCCACGGGCACGCCGATCACCGGCAGCGGCGTGAGGCTGGCGACCATGCCCGGCAGGTGCGCGGCGCCCCCGGCGCCAGCGATGATCACCCGCGTGCCGCGCGCGGCGGCGCCGCGCGCGAACCGCACCATGTCGAGCGGCGTGCGGTGTGCCGACACCACGCGCACGTCGCAATCGACGCCGAACATCGCGCAGGCGCGGGCGGCGGGCTCGAGGGTGGGCCAGTCCGAGTCGCTGCCCATCACGATGGCGACGGGTGCGCCGGCGGGCGTTCCGGCGCGCGCGCGCCGGCGAGGCGAGGCGCCGCTCACGAGGCGGCCCCGAAACGGATCTCCGACGCGCACCGGCTCGCCACGGCCTCGGCCGCGGCAACGGTCGCGCCGAGCGCGGTCACGTGCCCCAGCTTGCGTCCCGGCGCGCTGCGGTCCTTTCCGTAGATGTGCACGCTGGCCCCGGGCACCGCGAGCGCCAGGTCGAGCCCGGCGGACCGGGCGGGGCCCGCCGACTGCCCGAGCAGGTTCACCATCACCGCGGCGGGAGCCACGAGATGCGTGGCCCCGAGCGGCAGCCCCAGCACGGCGCGGGCGTGGTTCTCGAACTGCGAGCACGCGCACGCCTCGATGGTGTAGTGCCCCGAGTTGTGCACGCGCGGGGCGAGCTCGTTCACGAGGACGCTTCCGTCGCGCATGAGGAAGCACTCCACGCCCAGGCAGCCGACCGCGCCGAGGGCCACGGCTGCGGCCGTCGCCAGCCGCTCCACGGTGCGGGCCGCCTCGGCGTCGACGGCCGCCGGCGCGCGGACGATCCGGCACACGTGGTCGGCCTGCACGGTCTCGACGACCGGGTACACCGCCGTCCCGCCCGCGCGACCCCGGACGACGATCGTGGCGAGCTCCACCGAGAAGTCGCACCACGCCTCGGCATAGAGCGGCCGCGTGCCGCCACCGAGCGAGGCGTAGGCATCGTGCAGGTCCTCGGCGGCGCGCACCGTCCGGTTCCCGCGCCCGTCGTAGCCGTCCCGGCGGGCCTTGAGGACGAACGGAAATCCCAGCCGCGCCGCGGCGGCGTGCAGCTCGTCCGGCGTGCGGGCGGGAAGGAACGGCGCGACCGGGATGCCCGCGTCGCGCAGGAGCACCTTCTGGAGGTACTTGTCCTGCACGCGGCCCATCATCGCCGACCCGGGCAGGACGGTCGCGCCCATGCGTTCGAGCGTGGCGAGCGCGGCGGCGTCCACGAACTCGTTCTCGAGGGTGACGACGTCGGCGCGGGTGGCCAGTTCGGCGAGCACGGCGGGGTCGTTCCAGTCGCCCACCAGCGCATGCGTGGCCAGCGTGGCGGCGGGCGCGTCCGCGCTCCGCTCGAGGACGACGACGTCGTGCCCCAGCTTGAGCGTGGCCATGGCGGTCATCCGCGCCAGCTGGCCGCCCCCGATGATGCCCAACGTGGGCTGCCCGCGCCCCGTCGCGGCGCGCGGGCGTTGCGCCGCGAGGCCGGCGGGGCAATCTTGAGACACGCGCGAAAAGAGAGTCACAATACAGGAATATTATTTCCTGTATTGTCATTCGTCAATCCTGCCGCCATGACCAGCCACTGGACGTTCCTGACCAACCACGCGCACGTGCTCCTCAGCCTCGCGTCCGACCCCACCCTCCGGCGCCGCGACCTGGCCGAACGGGTGGGCATCACGGAGCGCGCGGTGGGGTCGATCCTGGCCGAGCTCGAGGCCGCCGGGGTGATCACCGTGCGCCGGGAGGGGCGCCGCAACACCTACCGGGTGAACGGGCGCGGGCGCCTGCGGCATCCCGTGGAGGCGCACCGCACCGTGGGCGACCTCATCGAGTTCGTGACGGGAGACAGCCCGGCGCGCCCGCCGGTTCGCCCGCCGGTTCGCACGCCGGGCCGCACGCCGGCGCGCGGTTCGGCGCGGGGAACGCCCGGGTGACTGGAACCGACCCGTCGGTGGCGGCGCGCGCGACGGGTTGGCGGATCGCGGGCGTCGGCGCCGCCACCGGCCTGCTCGGCCTGGGGCTGTTCGCCGGCCTGCACTCCCTCGTCGTCAGGCCCATCTGGAGCCAGCTGGCCGGCGGCCTGCCGTTCGTGCTGGCCATCGGCCTCGCGGTGGCCTGGGCCTACCACGAGTTCGTGAAGGCGGCACCGCGGCGCGCCTGCGCTGCGGGCGGCCTCCGGTTCGGCGCACTAATGTGGCTCTCGGCGTGGCCGGCCACGGCGCTCGCCAACCTGATGCGCGTCCGCACGCAGGCTTCGCTCCCGGCGTGGTTCGACTACGTCGCCCTCGTCCTCGCGCTGGGCGGCGGGGCCGTTGCCCTCTGGGCGGTGACACGGTCCCGGCGGGCGGCCCTCGCGGGCGCGGTGGGGGCGGCGGTCCTCCTGGCCGCCGGCGGCGGGCCGCTTCCGATCCTCCGGGGCGGTCGCGTCGTCGAGCTCTGGCTGGGCCTCTTCATCCTCGAGGCGCTTGGCGGGGTAGTACTGGCACAGCTCTATCGCCGCTACGCGGCCCCCCGGGTCGCCCCCGGCTAAGTTTCCGTGCGTCGCCGGGCGTCGCCCGCGCGGCGCCCTTTTCCGAGGATCCGTTTTGCGCCTGCGCCTGTCCGTTCGCCCCGTCCTTTTCGCCGCCGTGCTCGCCGGACTCGCGGCGTCCTGCACGCCGGAACTGCCGGTGGCGCCTGCCACGAACATCCAGAACACCACGTTCGCGTCGTCCCTCGGCATCGACCTCTCGAAGATGACCAAGACGTCCACCGGCCTCTACTACCAGGACACGCAGGTGGGCTCCGGGACGACCGTCATCGCCGGCTACCACGTCACGGTGCACTACACGCTGTACCTGACCAACGGCGTGACGGTGGAAACGAGCATCGGCAAGTCGCCGCTCCAGTTCACGGTGGGCGCCAGTCCACGCCAGGTGATCGCGGGGTTCGACGAGGGACTGGTGGGCATGCGGGTGGGGGGCGTGCGCAAGCTGATCATCCCGCCGGAACTGGGGTACGGCGCCGTGGACACGGGGAACATCCCGGCCAACTCGATCCTGGTGTACACGGTCCAGCTCGTCAGCGTGCCGTAGCCGCCACGGCGGCGCAGGGCAGGAAACGAGCGGGGCCGCCCGGATGGGCGGCCCCGCGTTGCGTTCGATGGCCGTTCGTGACGGCTACTTCTTGGCCTTTGCGGCCTTCGCCGCCGCCGCCGGGTCGTCACGCAGCATGGGCGTGGACCCGTCGTAGCCGAACTTGACGAATGCGGCCGCCTGCAGCGCGTCGATGGCCTTCTGCTTGGAATCGAGGTCGGCTTCCATCGTGACCGGACGCGTCAGCATCGCATCGTCGGCCACCTTCATCGTCAACGCGTAGTACTTCGTGAAGAGCGTGAGGACGTCCTTCAGCGGCATGTCCTTGATCTCGACCTTCCCGGTGGCCCACGACGTGGCGAGGTCGGCCTCGCCCTGGTTGGCGTCGCTGAGCGTCGAGTCCTTGCCGATGTGCAGCACCGCCGGCGCCGTCACCTCGCGCCGCGCCTCCTTGGCGCGCACGAGGCCCTTGCCGGCGGTGAGCTTGATGTAGCCGTCTCCCTCGTCGGCGTAACTGCGCACCACGACCGAGCCTTCGTCGAGGACGATGGCGCCGCCGCCGGCGCGGATCTCGAGCGGCGTGTTCGGCACGGCCTTCACGTCCATCGACATCGTGCCATCGACCATGATCCCGCGATACTGCTTGTTGTAGTCGGGGATGATCGTGAGCTTCGTGGCCGGACCGATCTGGAGGGTCGAGCCGTCGCTCAGGGTCACGTTGCCGCGCTGCCCGTTCGAGGTTCCGATGTGTCGCGCGTCGGACGAGTTGAACAGCGTATTGAGCCTGTTGTCCTCGCCCTTCCGGTTGAGGTACCAGAGCCCCGCCCCGCCGAGCACGGCGACGATGAGGCCCACGGTGACGATCTGCCCGATCGGCGCGCCCTCGTCGGCGGAGGCGATGTGGGCGTGGTGGTGCGGGTGCGGATGGTCACCGGGCTGATGCTTCTCGCCGCTGCCGGTCATTGCAAATCTCCTGGGTGGGGTCGAACCAATCTCCGGAATACTCTACCGCCCCTCGCGGCCGTCGGATAGGGGGAATCCCCGACATTCGACAGCGCCCGACGCCGGCGGTACGTTACCCTGCCGAACCCCCAACCCCCAGCGTACCATGTCACAGCGCTTCCGCCGCCCGGCGTTCGCCGCCC
>JAYEKC010000026.1:0-88573 GCA_034716715.1 Gemmatimonadota bacterium
CGCCCCCCGCACCCGGGGGGGGGGGGGGCCCCCGCCCCCGCCGCCCCCCCCACCCCCGCCCCTACGCGCGAACCTCCGTCGGGGTTCCCCCGACGCGGCCTACCGCTCGAGCACCAGCACGTGGAACGACCCGGGCACCATCGTGGCGCGACCTCGGCCGCCGCCCCCCGCCGGCGGCGTCTGGGTGTTGTACTGCGCGGTCACCGTGTAGAGCGTGTGCGTCTTCTCGTCGATCGTCATCGTGCGCGCCCGCGCTTCGGTCGTGGCGTTCCCCACCACCGTGTACTTGTCGGGCGAGTCCTCGTGGATGACGGTGATGTTGCCGTCGCCGCACGACGCGAACACGAGTTGCAGTCCGTTGTCGAACGCGGCGGCGTCGGCGCCGGCGCAGATGGCGGGGGACGCGACGGTCTTCCCCGTGGTGTAGTCCACCACGGCCATTGTCTTGCTCTCGTTGCACGAGGCGAACAGCCGTTTGTGCGCCCGGTCGATCGCGAGCCCCGTGGGCGCCGTGCACCCCGTCATCGGCCACGTCGCCTTGACCTCGAGGGTCTTCGCGTCGAACACGAAGAGCCGGTTTCCCTCCTCGTCGTTCACATAGATGTTGCCCGCCAGGTCCGACTGCCCCGTCTCGAGCGTGCCGTCGGTTTTCGCCGTGCCGAGCACCTTGCCGGTGGCGGCGTCGATTGCCGTGGTGTTGTGGCCGGTGTGGTTGAACGTGAACACGCGCTTCGAGTACGGATCGTACAGGATGGCGTCGGGGTTCCGGCCCGTCACGGTCACCTTCGCGACCTGCTTGAGCGACTTAAGGTCGAAGATGGTCACCGTGGAGTCGCCGCCGTTGCTCGTAAACCCGCGGCCCAATTCCGGTGCCAGCACGATGCCCTGCACGCCGCGCGTCGAGTCGATCGTGCCGCTGAGCTTGCCGGACTTCAGGTCCACCACCTGCACCAAGCTCGCCCCACCCCGCGAGATGAACAGGCGCCCGGCCTCGGGGTCGAAGGTCACGTAGTCCCACCCACCGTCGATGCCGAGCGGAATGGTCTTCGTCACGTGAAACGTGGTGCCCTGCTGGGCGGCCGCGCCGAGCGCCACGGCGCCGGCGGCGAGGAGCGCAATCTTGCGAACGACGGTCATCTGGACTGCTCCGGGTGTTGGTACTTCGTGGACGCGGCGGCTGCCGCGGGCTCAGGCCTGCGCCTGGGGAAGTCGGTAGTCGCGGCCCCGCACCGCCACCAGCAGCGTCGGCACGAGGTAGAGCGTGATGGGCGTGGACAGCGCCAGGCCGCCGATCACGGCCAGCGCCAGCGGCCGCTGCATCTCGCTCCCCGCGCCGAGGCCAAGAGCGAGCGGCAGCAAGCCGAACAACGTGCATAACGTCGTCATGAGGATGGGCCGAAGCCGGATGCGCGCCGCCTCACGGATGGCTACCTCGAGCGCGAGTCCGCCGTCGCGCATCCGGAGCCGCGTGAAGTCGAGGAGGATGATGCCGTTCTTCACGATCAGGCCCACGAGCAGGATCAGGCCCATGAACGACGACACGTTGAGGGGCGTGCCCGTGAGGAGGAGCGCCGCCATCGCGCCCACGAACGACAGGGGGGCAGCGAGCAGCACCACGGCCGGCTCCACGAACGACTGGAACTGGATCACCATCACGCCCACGACGCTGGCTGCCGCGAGCGCGAGGACCAGCAGCAGCGCGCGGAAGGCGTCCTGTTGGCCGGCGTACTGGCCGCCAAGTTCGACCCGGATGCCGGCGGGCGCCGGGTGGGCCGCCAGCGCAGCGCGCACGTCCGCCATCACCGAGCCAAGGTCCCGACTCCCGAGGTCGGCCGTCATCATGATCATCTGCTGCTGGTTCTCGCGGAGCAGTTCGGAGCGCGTATCCGTGGGCGTGAACCGGGCCAGCGAGCCGAGGGGGATGACGGCCCCGCCGCTGCGCCCGACCACCGGAAGCGACGCCAGCAGCGCGGGGTTGAACCGCACCGAATCGGGGGCCCGGACGCGGACGCCGATCGCCCGGTCCTCGAGGCGGATCTCGCCGGCACTGGCCCCGAGCAGCGCCCCGCTTACGACGTCGCTCACGGCGCCGGGCATGAGGCCCACGCGGTTCGCCTCGGCGGCGTTGATCGTCATCTCCATCTCCGCGGTCGGCTCCACCACGCCGCTGAAGAGGTCTTCGAGGCCGACAATTCCCGACATGGCCGAATCGAGCTGGGTGCCGTAGGCCTCGAGCGCGGCGAGGTCGGTCCCGAAAAGCTTCACTTCCACGGGATGGGCGTTGCCGGCCAGGTCGTTGATCACGTCCGACAGGATCTGCACGAACTCCACCCGCAGGCGCGGAATCTCCGTCTCGATCCGGCCGCGGACGTCGTCAATCACTTCGGTGACCCGCCGATCACGCGATCGTTCGGGCAGCAAGCGCACCACGTAGTCCCCCCGGTTCTGCTCGGTCGCGAACAGCCCGAGCTCCGCCCCAGTGCGCCTCGACGTGCCGGTCACTTCCGGCATTGACGCCAGGATGCCGTCCACCTGCTTCAACATGACGTCCGTCTGGGCCAGTGACGTTCCCCCGGGGGTCCAGTAATCCAGGACGAATGCTCCTTCGTCGATCTCCGGCATAAAGCCGGTCTCCGCCGCCCGGTACGCCAACCAGCCCGTCGCGACGAGCACGACGCCAGCCGCGAGCATCGGCCGCACGTGATGCAACACTCCGGCAAGCGATCGCTCATAGGCGGCGGATATCGAATCCACCGCCCGGCCGATTGCCGCGAGCGGCCCGCGCGCCTCAGGCGGGGTGCCTGGCGCCTCAGGCGCGTCGGCCGGCGCCGCTCCCTCGAATTCCGCGTCCCGGCCGGTCAGGAACTGCGCGCTCAGCAACGGGATGATCGAGAGCGCGAGCACGAGTGACACCAGGACGGAAACGGTGAGCGTCACCGAGAGCGCATGGAAGAACTGCCCCACCACGCCCTCGAGCAATCCCAGCGGCAGGAACACCACGACCGTTGTCAGTGTCGACGTCGTCACCGGCCAGATCAACTCCTGCACGGCTTCGCGGATGGCCGCCCGCCGGTCGGGGTTGAGGTGGAGGTGCCGGACGATGTTCTCGGTGATGACCACGGCGTCGTCGATCACCAGCCCGATCGCGATCGCCATCGCGCCGAGGGTCATCAGGTTGAAGGTCAGCCCGAGCGAATGCATCACGAAGATCGTGATGGCCATCGTCAGGGGAATGGCCGACGCGCTGATGGCCGTGATCCGCACGTGGCGGAGGAACAGCAGGAGGACGATCACGGCGAGGACCGCGCCGACGAGCATCGCGTCGCGCACCGAGCGCACGGCGTCGCGCACGAGCGACGCCTGATCGTACACGGGCTTCAGCCGCACGCCGGGCGGGAGGGTGGGCGTCAGGGCCCGCGACAGCGCGGCGATGCTGTCGGCCACCGCAAGCGTGTTGCCGCCTACCTGCCGCGTGATGTTCACCTGGGCCACGGGTTTGCCGTCGCCGGCGATGATGCGGGTGTGGTCTTCGGTCCCGGGCACCACCGTCGCCACGTCGCGCACCCGCAGCCCGCGCCCGACGACGACGTTGGCCACGTCTTCGACGGAGTGCGCCTCGGTCGCGCTGACGATCAGGTACTGCTTGTAGTTGAGCGGCATCCTGCCCACCGCCGCGACGGACGTCGCCTTCGCGATCGCGTCCGCGAGGTCGGTGTAGGTCATCCCTTGCGCGGCCAGGCGCCCGGGGTCCGCCACCACTTCGATTTCCCGCATGTCGTTGCCAAGCACGTCCACGCGCCCGACGCCGGGCACGCGCGAGAACACGGGCTTCACCTGGTAGCGGGCGATGTCGTACAGGGTCGCCGGGTCGCCGCCCTCCAGGTTGTACGAGAGGATCGGAAACAGCGACGGCACCTGGCGTTCGGTCTGGATCTCGAGGCCCGGCGGGAGTTGCGTCTGCGTCTGCGCCACGCGCGCCCGCACCTGCTGCAGCGCGTCGAGCATGTTGGTGCTCGGCGAGAACATCACGTTGATCTCGCTTCCGCCGCGAATCGACTTCGACTGCACCCGGATCACGCCTGGGACGATGCTCACCGCCTCTTCGATCGGGCGTGTGACGCCGAACATTTGCTGTCGCGCCCCGAGCGATGCCCCCTCGGCGACGATCGTCACCCGATAGAATTGCAACTCCGGGTAGATCGCCGACGGCAACGTGAACGCCGCCCAAATGCCGGCCGTCGACAAGAGGGCGACGGCCAGGTACACGAACCGTCGCTGCTCCGCGAGCAGCCCGAAGAGCGACCAGCCGGAACGACCCGCCCCAGGTACGGTCACGGTGTTTTCGGGGGTTCCGCTTTCTTCGCGCCCTTCGACGCGTCTGGCTCCTTCGCGTCCTTCGCGTCCTTCGCGCCCTTCGCGCCGGGTTCCGGCTCGTCGCCCGCATCGGAGATGCCGGCGATCTTCGCCCCGTCGGTCATGCCGAACGCGCCGTCGATCACGATGATCTGGCCCGCCAGGAGACCGTTGGCGATTCGCACGGTCGTCTTCGTCCGGCCGCCGACCGTCACGGGCTGCTCGTGCGCGACGCCATCCTCGTCCACGACGAACACCTTGAACCCCTCGCCGTTCGGCACGAGCGCGGCCGTGGGCACCACCACCGCCTTCGCGTACTCGGCCACCGTGATGTCGGCGACGACGCTCTCGCCGATGCGCAGGGGTCGTTTCGTCGCTGCGCCCCGGATCCGCACCACCACGCCGCGCGTATCGGGGTCCACCGCACCACCCACGTCACGGACCTCCGACGTGCCGAGCGACTCCGCCTCGACGGTGGCGGACGTCGAGAGCGCGGCGCGTGCGCCCGGCCGTATGCGCGACGCCTCCTCCGGCGTCACGTTGGCCACGATGTCCACCGCCGCCGGGTCGGCGACCTCCACCACCGGCTGGCTGGCGTCGACGGACGCGCCCAGCACCGCGGTCATCTTCGTGACCACGCCGTCGATCGGCGACTCGAGCCGCGCCAGTTGCGCCTCCCGCCGTGCCTCGATGGCGTCCGCGCGGGCCCTGGCGACGTCCGACGCGGCCTGCTCCTCGTCCTTTCGCGCAGCGATGCCCTGCTCCACGAGGCGGTGGGCTCGCTCGTAGGCCCGCTCCGCCGACTGCAGGGCGATGTCGGCGCTTGCCGCCCGGGCGTCGAACGGCCCCCGCTCGAACTCGACGAGCGGCTCGCCCTTCCGCACCGGCTGCCCCACGACCGCGAACACCTTGGCCACCCGCGTGGCCGCCGGCGCGCTGAGCAGCGCAACCGAACCCGGGCGCGGGACGACGGTACCGATCGCGGACATCGTCTCGCGGAACGGCTGCGCGGCAACCGGACCGGTCGTCGCGTTCACGACGGGAGTGCTGCCCTCGTCCGCGGCTTGCTCCTTGCTGCAGGCCGCCGCAACCAGGAAGGCGATGAGGGGCGCCATGGCCCCCGCGCGGCCAAGGCGCGTGGCGATTGGGATCATTGCGGCCCGTCCGGAGTGGCGGTGAGGGTGAGCACGCGCGCCGTGGCGATGGCGATCCATGCGCGCGCGAGGTCGTTCACGTACTGCCCGAGCGTCTCCCGGGCGCTGCGCTGCGCCTCGAGCACGCTGGCCAGCGGTGCGGCGCCCTCCCGGTAGGCGGCAACCGACATCGCCGCCACCCGGTCGGCGCTCGCCACAAGCCCCTGTCCCCGGTGCACACGGGCGACCGCGATGTCGCGCTCGCGCAGTGCCCGCGCGATGCCGCCGTCGGACTCGGCGCGCGCCAGGGCGAGGGCCGCGCGTGCGCGATCGCGCCCCGCGTCCGCCAGCGCAACCGCGCCGCCATTCTGGTTGAACAATGGGAGCGGAAGGGAGAGCCCGACCACCGGCAGTAGCTTGTTCCCGTTGCCTCCCGGATCGTGCGTGTCGTATCCGAGGGTCAGGCTCGGCGGCGCCCAGCGATTGCGGCGCTCGAGCCGGGCCAGGAAGTCCGCCGCCGCGAGCGACTCCTCAGCCGACGCCACCACGAGCGTCGTCCCGGCGGGAACTCGCGTCGCGTCGGGTTCGGGGACCGCCAGGGTGTCGGAAAGCACGATGCGCACCGTGTCGGCCTGGATTCCCATCACGGTCTGCAGCGAGAGCATCGCGCTCAGGTACATGAGCGAATCGTCCGCCGCCACGTTCGCCTGGTCGCCCGCGTACAGCGACGCCAGCTCCACGTCGAGCGTGCTCGCATCCCCAGCGTCGCGCCGCGCCACCACGATTCGCCGCAGCGAGTCGGCATCGGTCGCGTTGCGCCGGGAAAGCTGGAGCCGCGCCTGCGCGGAGAGCGCCAGCGTGTACAGCGTATCCGCGTCGAGCGCCGATGCAGCCCGCTCGAGCCGGAAACGGTGCGCGGCGCTCGCGCGCTCCGCCTCGGCCGCGCGAATGCGGGTGGTGCGCAGCCAGGGGTAGTCCACCGGGAGGTCGACGGCGACGTGATACCGCGGGACGTCTTCCGTGTACGAGACCGCCAGCGCGGGATTCGGGAACTCGCGGGCGGCGAGCAGCAGTCCGCGCGCCAGGTTCGTGTCGGCGGCCGCCAAAGCGAGACGCGCGCCCTTCGCCAGCGCCGCGTCCACGGCTGCGGCGCGTGTCACCTCGCGTTGCTGCGCACCGGCAACCGTGGCGCAAGCCGCCACGGCAAGGGCGAGGTGGGCGATGGAGCGACGCATGATTCGACGATGACCGGAAACCGGGCAAGCTACCGGCCGTACCTGACAGGAACCTGTCACGCCGCCGGCCCGTGCGACGGGACCGGAAACGTCACGCGGAACTCGGCCCCGCGATCCACCGACGAATCCACGCTGATGGCGGCACCGTGCAGCTCGGCAATCCACTTGGCGATCGAGAGGCCCAGTCCCGCGCCGGACCGTCCTTCGACGCGCGTTCGGGCGCCGTCGCCACGGAAGAAGCGGTCGAAAATGTGCGGCAGGTCTTCGGCCGAGATCCCCTGACCCGTGTCGGCAACCGCCACCGATGCCTGGCCGTTCGTCGTCCCCACACGCACGGCCACGGTTCCGCCGGACGGAGTGAACTTCACGGCGTTGTCGAGCAGGATCATCAGCAGCTGGTGCAGCAGGCCCTCGTCGCCGTTGACCCACGCTTCCTCGAACTCCGCGACGGCGAGTTTCACGCCGCGCGCGTCGGCCATCGCGCGCGCCGCGTCGGCGGCGTGCAGCGCCACGTCGTCGAGCGACAACCGCCGCATCTCGACCTGCCGTTCGCCCGCGTCGGCGCGGGCCAGCGTCATCAGGTCGTCCACGATGCGGCCCAGCCGCCCGGCCTCGGCGCCCACGACGCGAATCGTGTCCACGAGCTCGTCGTGCCCGCGCTCACGCTGCAGCGCCACGTCGGCGCGGCTCCGCAGCGCCGTCACCGGCGTCCGCAGCTCGTGCGCCGCATCGGCCATGAACTGCCGCATGCGCTCCATCGTCGTCTCGGCCGGTGCGGTGGACTTGCGTACGAGGAGCCATCCCCCGGCCCCGGCGAGCGCGAGGCCCGCGATCGCCGCCGCGCCGAACGCGGCGATGAGCGACGCATACCGGTCCTCGAGTTCCACGCGGTCTGCGGCCGCTACGGCAATCACCGTCGTGCCACTCGGCAGCGTGGCCCGCTCCCCGCGGTAGCGCACCGCGTGGTCTTCACCCACGTCGTGGTCGCCGGTCGTCACGCTGTCGCGCGCGGCGGCCCTGGCCACGACCGCGGCCCACTCCGGCGTCGCGGCCGGCACCAGCGCGTGCCCTGCGCCGTCGAACAGGAAGAGCTGCCGCTCGGGAATCCGCAGCTCCTCCACCGCGTCCACGACCTGGCCGCGCGCGGTGGCCGCCTCCACCTCGCGCGTCGCCGCCGCGCGGGCGATTTCGGCGGTCGCGTCGGCCAGCGACGCGTCGAGCTGGCTGCTCAGCTGCCCGCGGATGGTGACGAAGAGCCCTCCACCAAGGAGCAGGAGGATGACAACCATCGTGCCGAGGTACCACGCCGTGAGCCGGAGCCGCAGGCGGGCGAGCGGAGCAGCGGGGCGCGGGGCGGCGGTCACGGACCGAACCGGTAGCCGGCGCCGCGGATCGTGTGGATCAACTGCGGTGCGAATCCGTCGTCGATCTTCCGGCGGAGCCGCTTCACGAGCACCTCGAGCACGTTGGTGAAGGGATCGTGATTCTCGTCCCACACGTACGACGTGATCGTCGCGCGGTCCACGACGCGGTCCTGGTTGCGGATGAAGCACTCCAGCAGCGCGAACTCCTTGGCCGTCAGCTCGATCGGCTTGCCGGCGCGCGATACGCGCCGCGATCCCAGTTCCACCTCGAGGTCGGCGACCCGCACCGTCTCAGGCGCGATGGCCGGCGGCCGGCGGCCAAGGGCGCGCACCCGCGCCAGCAACTCGGCAAACGCGAACGGCTTCGTGAGGTAGTCGTCGGCCCCGGCCTCGAGGCCCTCCACCCGGTCGCGCACCGCGTCGCGCGCCGTGAGCATGAGGATCGGCGTCACGACGCCCGCCGCGCGAAGGCTGCGGCACAGGTCGAACCCCGACCCGCCGGGCAGCATCACGTCGAGGATGAGCACGTCGTACGTCGCGGCGAGCGCCTGCGCCTTGCCGGTCGCATGCGAGTCGCACGCATCGAGCCGCATGCCGTGCTCGCGCAGTCCGGTCGTGAGCGCCAATGCGATCTCGCGATCATCCTCGACGAGCAGGATCCGCATGCAGCCGAATCTACGCGCCGGGGGTGAGCCGGGGCGGCGCTTGTCATCGTAAGGACAGGTCGCCAGGATAGCGTTGCGTGCACACCCCCTTCATCGAGGAAACCGTGAACGCTCGCGTTGTCCTGGCCGCCGTCACCATCCTGGCGGCACCCGCCGCCATCGCGCAGTCGTCTCCGGCCGCGGGCGCGCGGCAGGCCGCGCCTGCCCCCGCCAAGCCGCCGTACAAGACCGAGTTGCCCGCCGCCCTCGTGAAGAAGGCGCGCATCACCGAGCCGGCCGCCGCCGCCGCGGCCCTTGCCCGCGTGCCGGGTGGCCGCATCACCGGTGTGGAGCTCGAGGAGGAGGACGGCAAGTTCATCTACTCCTACGACATCACGGTGGCCGGCAAGAAGGGCGTCGAGGAAGTCCACGTGGACGCGATGACCGGAGCCGTTATCAAGTCCGAGCACGAAAGCGAGACGTCCGAGAAAGCGGCGAAGAAGCCGGACTCGACGACGAGGAAGTCAAAGGCTCCGGCGAAGCAACCGTAGCGAGCCCAATGACCAGGCTCAGGTCAACGGACGTCGTTGGCGCCGGGGTCGGCCTGGAGGTGGCGCCCGGCGCGGCGATGGACCGCGCCGAAGTGCTGAGCGTGTCAGAGTCGCTCCGGGTGCCGGCGGCCACGTACCGCCAGTGTGTCGGATGAAGGAAACACGCCCCTCGAGCCCGGAGCGACCGAGTTCAAGGTGTACTGCCCGGAAGTAGGCCGCGTGCGGCGACCTCCGCCTTGCCAGCATCGGCGGAGGTCGCCGGTAGTCCCCCCTCAGCCCGCTTCCGCGTATAGCCGTCCGCCTACCCAGGCGGCGACGATGAAGTTCACGAACGCAAGGACGGCGCCCATCGCGTAGCTCGTCATCGACGTCAGGCCCATGAAGTAGAAGTAGAGCCACATCATGGACGCGACGATCCACGCGAACACGGCGGCCTTGATCGCCGTTCCCTGCCCGGGGCCGAAGCGCGGCCGGATCGCGGCATAGAGCCAGACAAGCAGGACGCCCATGGCGAAGTCCATCGCCACGAACCACGCGATGTTCTTCGTGTCATTCATCGCCATCCAGAGCGACGGGTTTACTGCGTCGAGCTCTGCCTTCATCCGGTTTCCCAGGATGAATGTGTTCGACACGAAGTCGATCACGTTGAGTACGAGTCCCGCCGCCAGTCCTGCCGTGAGCACCTTCCCGGTGTTGATCGACGCCATCACGACCTCCTGCGAGAAGTGAACCTGCCGCCCGCGGGCGCGGTTCGCGTCAGCGGGAAATCAGCCCTTCTTTTCGGTGGCTTCGAGCTGTCTCAGGCGTGCCCGCGCCGCGGCCACGCGCGGCTGAAGTTCGGGGTCGGCATTCTTCCAGAGCTCCACAAAGTCCCGGTACATCTCCTCGGCCCGCGCAGTGTTCCCCCTGGCGTCGTACATCTTCGCGAGCGCCTCGAGCAAGCCGCCCGGCACCGAAATGTCGGGTCCCTGACGGATCCGGCCGCCCCAGGGGGTCTTCCGGTACTCCTCGTACACGGCAATCGCGGAATCCGCCATTCCCGCGGTGGCAAACGTCCGGATGAGGCTCATCGGAAGCGCCGCGTCGTCACCATCCACCGGGCCGTCGGGGCGCCGATCACTCTTGCGGAACAGGTCCACTGCCTCAGCCCACTTCTTTTCCGTCACGGCGATTTCGGCCTGCGCGCGCTGGACAGCGGGGAGATCCCACCGCCGCCGTGCCGTGTCGCGCACCGCCGTGTTGTATGACGAAAGGAACTGGCGAGCACGCTCCGCCTGGCCGGCATGGGCATACCCGGCCGCAAGCAGCGGATAGGGGCGGTTGATCACCGGGGTGGATTCGATGTGAAGCGCATCGACCGCCCGGTCCGTCTCCTTCAGGAGGTCATCGATGGGGAGCCCCGCGTCGACGCGCGAGGTGAGGACGTCGATAAGCTGGAACACCCGGGGATAGGGCCGGCCGCTCGCGGAGTCGAGGGCGCGCTGCTGATTGTGGTACATCAGGTGGTCGCGGTGCCGCCCCAGGATGTCCGATGCGAACGCCAGGTTGCCCGCGGCCCATGATGGTGCCCGCCGGTCGCCGACCTTCAGCGCCGAGTCGAGCGCGGCGCGCGCCTCGTCGAGGCGACCGCGGTCGGCGACCACGGTGATTGCGTCCTGGTTGAAGCTTGTCGCCCCCGGGAATCGCTCCCGCCCAACCGCAATCACGGAATCGGCGGCGTCCAGACGTCCCTGGCTTTCCAGCGCGTTGAACAGGTTGCTGTACGACGTTTGGTTTCCAGGCTGGAACCGCGCGCTTGTGCGATACAGGCTCTCGGCTTTGGCGAACTCGCGGCGTCCGCCATACAAGACGCCGAGATTGATCAATGCCACGCTGCTGTCACCGCGGCCCAGCATTCGCTCGTATGCGGCGATGGCCTTCGCGCGGTCGTAGCCCGGGCTGAACTGGTAGTAGTAGCCCAGGACTGCGTCGCGCTCCCGCTCCGTCATGCGGTCGCTTAGCGCGAACGCGCGGCGGATGGCCGAATCGCTGACCGACGGGGCATAACCGCCCTGGTTCCGGATGGCGACGGCGAGCTTCCGCCAGCCCTCGGCGAAGTTCGAGTCGAGTGCCACGGCCTCGCGCAGCAGCCGGATGGCCTTGGCATAGTCACGCTCGGCGTCGTTCGCCCGTGCGGCGTCACTGTACTTGCGGAGAGCCTCGAGCGAGCTGGTGGACGCATAGGCCAGGGCGGGCGTTGCCTGCACCCGGCGTAGCGACTCGCCAGCCTTCTCCCGCAGCTTGCGCGACAGGTTGTCGGCGACGTTGATGATCTCGTCCGAGCTCGACGCCGTCCCGTGGAACTCCGCCAGGGCGCGCGCCGAGTCGGCCGTGACGAGTCGGACCGCCACGATGTAACTCGTACCCACGACGCTCACGTCGCCGTCGACGATGGCCTTCACGCCTTCGCGCAGCGCGATCTGCTGCGCGGTCTTCAGGTCCACCCGCGACGACACGTCGCGCTGCATGCGCTGGAGGGCGCTGCCGATTTCCGCGGGCGACAGCATCACGAACACCCGCGAGTCGCCGAGGCCGGCGCGAATGGCGTCGCCCACCACGCGGCCCAGTGTCGAATCCGAGTTGCTGACCGCGAAATCCGTGATGATCAGCCTGTCGCGGCCCGTCAGCGCGCCGGTCGCGATGAGCGACCCGAACGGTCCGATGCCGAATGCGCGCATGCCCATGAACGCGGCGATCATCGCGATGAATACGCCGAGCGCATACATCCCGCCGCGTGCCGTCCGGTACCAGCTCACGTGCGGCGCCGCCCGCAGGGCCATTGTGGCGATCGTCCCGTGCTGCGCCGCGCCGGGCGATCCGCCCGGCGTGAACGTGGGCGTCGCGGTCCAGGCGCGGCGTGCCACGCGCTGCACGTACCCGGTCCACAGCACCACCGGCAGGCCGAGCGCCATCACGATCAGCGACCCCGGGAACACCCAGTCCGGCAAGCCGATGCCGACGATCGCCGCCTTCGCGACGATCGCGACGACCACGAACGCCGCCGCGTAGATCGCGAGCGCCTTGCGGAACATCCCCGCACCGCCGAGCAGCACCGCAGGCGCCGCAGTCATGCCGCCGCCGCTCGTGGCCTCGAGCGAACGGAGGATTTCCGTCGCGTCCTGCGGCCGCTGCGCGGCCTCCTTCGCCAGGCAGCGCATCACGAGGTCCGAGAGCGCGGCGGGCGTGTCCGGCCGGAGTTCCGTGACCGGCCGCGGTGCCTCGCTCATGTGCGCCGCGAGCATCCGCTGCGGCGTGCGGTCGGCGAACACCACCTGGCCCGTGAGCAGCTCGTACGCCATCGCGCCGAGCGAGTAAACGTCGGCGCGGTGGTCCACCGTCGGGTCGCCCGCTGCCTGCTCCGGTGCCATGTACGCCGGCGTGCCGATGCTCGTGCCGATCTGCGTGAGCGTCGCGCCGCCGCTTTGCGTGCGCGCGGCGCTGATGGCCTTGGCGATGCCGAAATCCGTCACCACGGCCGCGCCACCCGAAAGCAGCACGTTGTCCGGCTTGATGTCGCGATGCACCACGCCCTGCGCGTGGGCGAACGCCAGCGCGCGCGACACGTCGCGCAGCACGCTCACCACGTCGCTGATCGCCAGCGGCCCCCGGCCGAGCCGCGCGCGCAGCGATTCGCCGGTGACAAACGGCATCGTGTAGAACGGCAGGCCGTTCGTGTCGCCCGCGGAGAGCACGGGGACGATGTTGGCCTGCTGGAGCGCGGCCGCGGTCTGGATCTCGCGCTCGAAGCGCTCGATACTGATGCCCTGCGCCAGCTCGGGCGACAGCAGCTTCACCACGACCTTGCGCTTGAGCCGCATCTCCTCGGCGACGAACACCTTCGACATGCCGCCGCCGCCGAGTTCGCGCTCGAGCGTGTACGCAGTGCCAAGTGTCGCCTGCAGCTGGTCGCGAATTTGCTGGCTCAAATTCCGCCGAACCTGGTGGGAGAAGCCTACGAGCGCTCTAATGTAGGCCGAGGGCCGGGCATGAGCCAACAATCCGGCCCAATTCCCGGGGAACTCTCGTTGCCTGCGGCGCCGCACCCCAGGCGATCGCGTCGCCCGACCCTGCGGGGGCGGCGTCCTACCTGCGGCGGGCCGTCACCAGCACGTCGATGTTGTCGGGGCGCGCGTTGATGAAGTCCAGTCGCACGCGCCCGTCCGGCAGCGTGCTCACCGTGGCGGGAATCGAGCTGTTCGTCAGTGCCCACCCTGCCGGAAGCACCACCGCGTTGAATGGCCGCCCGAAACTTCGGTTCCAGATCAGCTCGCCGTTCATCTCCTTGTAGCGCGCCGTGTCGGTGTAGGTCTCGTACATCCGGAGGCGCGTCGAGCCGCCCTTGGGCACGGGGGCGTACCGGAACACGACGATCTCGCTTTCGGGCGTCACGTTCCGCACGCCCACGTTGGCGCGCGCCACCGCATCGCCCTTGAGAATCTCCCACTTGAGCTCCTCGCCCGTGTCGAGGTTGCGCGCGTGCGGGTTCGACACCGTGCTTCCCGCGCGCACCTCGTTGACGTAGTAGCTCGTGCCCTCGCGGAGTTCCGTGTAGTCGTGGTACAGGTCGAAGGCGTGCGTCTCCGGCGGCTGCAGGAGGTAGACGATTTCGCGGTTCTGGTGCGCGCGCTCGTCGAGCCGGGCGCGACGATCCCCGGGCTCGCCCGCATTGGCGGCCGGCGGTCCGCCCGCCATCGCCGCGGCCTTCCGCGCGCGAAGCACGAGTGGCGCTTCAGCCGGCGTGTTGTTCCAGAACGCGACGCCGATGCGGCCGTCGACCTCCTGGAGGACCTGCGCCGGGTAGTTGCTGCTCACCAGCTCGTAGCCGGGGGGCAGCACCACGGCGTTGCGTTTGATGCCAAGCGGGCGATCGAAGACGATGTCGGCGCCGTCCGCGAAATAGCTCTTCGGGTCGTAGTACGTCTTGTCGATCAGCAGCCGGCCCTCGCCTTCGGCGGGGACGGGCCGGGCGAGCTTCACGCGGATGTACCGCTGCGCCGTGTCGATCGGGCCACGCCCACCAACCCCGCCGACGCGCGCAACCTCCTGGCCGACGTCGTCGAACTGGAGCCGGGCGCCTGTCGCACGGTCGTACACGACCTCGTCGCTCGCGACGGATCCCTTGCGAATGGCGTTGAAGAACTCGGTGGCCCCGGCCGTGGTGGCCGTCACCTCGTACAGGATGCGGAATTTGCCGCTTCCCGGTGCCAGCAGCTCGTACCGCGTGTAGTCGTCGGCCTGGGTCTGCCGTGGCGCGCCCGCCGCCGGTGCGGCCCCCGCTCCGCGCCCGCCCTGCGCCGCAACGACTCGCGGCGCGAGCAAGAAGACCAGGACCAGCGTCGTCAGTCTCGCGCCGCGCATCGGTTCCTCCCGGTGGTGCGGGGGCCGGCCGGACCTTACTTCTTGGCCGGCGCCTTGAGCTTCTGGCGGACGGACATCAGTGCGTTCGCCGTGCCCGGGTTCTTCTTCATCACGTCCTCGAGCACCGTGATCATGATGCCGTCGTCGTCCACCAGTGTCGGCGCCGCGCCGAACCGCTTGCCGTGCCCCATGTGCCGCGCCGGGTCGATGACGAGGGGATCGGGCAGGATCACGTCGGTCGCGCCGTGCGCCACGCGCACGATCATGAACTTCTTCCCGGCTTTCTCCATGTAGCCGATGCAGACGCCGTCGGCGCTCGACGGCCAGGGCGGAATCTGGTGCGAGGCGCCGTCCGTGCCCTCGAACGTCTTGGTGCCGGGCTTGAGATTCGGGAAGTTCCGCTCGAAACCGCCGTGGTACATGTAGCAGTGATTCATGGAAATGGCTCGATTGAGGAGTGGATGTCCCGCAAACAGGCGGGTGCATGCCCCGCCCGCTCAATGTCGCACCGGTGGCGCCGGAGCGTAAGGCTCGGCCCCGCGCGGACGGTGAATTGCGGTGGCCGTCAGGCTCCGAACTGCGTGAGGTGGTGGTTGAGGTGCTTCACGGCCAGCCGTGACTGGTAGCCAATCGTGTTCGCGCCGAAGATCGGGTGTACCTGCGCGGCCTGGCGCGGGTCGGTTGCCGCCAGCTGGTCCAGGCCCGCCAACAGCCGCGACCGCTGCGCGTCGAAATCGTGTCGTTCGGTCGCCACGAACTGCGGGGCCGTCTGGAGCTTTCCCTTCGGCCACGGCATCCCGATCAGGAGCGCCCGGATCCACGATTTTGGCAACGGCGGCGGCTTCATCATCGCCTTATAGGGCACACGCCCAAGCGCGGCGTCGATCCCCTCGGCGCAGTGCCACAGCATCTGGTCCGGCGTCATCCGGCCCCAGCGCCGCTCGGAGTCCGGCCGCAGGGTTCCGATGCGCCGCTTGATTGCCTCTCGGGTGGCCGAATCGTGAATGTCCGGCATCGTCGCTCCGGGCCGTGGGGGTTCCGAACTTGCCCGACTCCCCAAGTCTGACCAACTCCGGCTCCCGGCGCTAGAATGACCTTTCACCCTCTTCGTCCGGTCTCGTCATGCGCCTTCGTCACGCCGTGTCCCTTGTCGCCGCCCTCCTGGCGTCGCCCGCCGCCGCCCAGCAGCTCCCGCCCCACCAGCAGCTGCTCAGGGACGTGTACAAGGAACTCCTCGAGTACAACACGTCGAACATGACGTCAGGCACCACCGAGGCAGCCAACGCCATGGCCAGACGGTTCCGCGACGCCGGCTTCCCGGAGTCGGACATCTTCCTTGGCGGCGTCCGCCCCGACAAGCACAACCTCGTCGTCCGGTATCACGGCACCGGCGGCCCCAGCGGCCCCAGGCCCCTGCTGCTACTCGCCCACATCGACGTGGTCGAGGCGCTCAAGAGCGACTGGTCGCCCGACCTCGATCCGTTCAAGTTCATCGAGCGCGACGGCTACTACTACGCACGTGGGTCGTCCGACGACAAGTCGATGGCCGCGATCTTCGTCGCCAACCTCCTGCGCATGAAGCAGGAGAACTACACGCCGGACCGCGACATCATCCTCGCGCTCACGGCCGACGAGGAAGGGGGGTGCTGCAACGGCGTCCGCTGGCTCATCCAGAACCACCGCGACCTCGTGGACTCCTACATGGTCATCAACGAGGGCGGCGGCGGCTCGCTCCGCGACGACAAGCCGTTCCTCAACTCCATCCAGGCCACGCAGAAGAACGTCGTGAACTTCACCGTCACGGCGAAGAATCGCGGTGGGCATTCGTCGGTTCCCCGCCCCGACAACGCGATCTACGAACTCGCCGAAGGCATCGTGCGGTTTTCGAAGTTCAGCTTCCCGGTGCACTTCAATGAAGTCACGCGGGCCTTCGTCGACCGCACGGCCGACGTCGAGGCGCCGGAGATGGGCCGCGCCATGAAGGCGCTCCTCCGCAACCCGAACGACGCGGCGGCCGCCGCGGTCGTCTCGAAGGATCCCCGCTACAACTCGATGCTCCGCTCCACCTGCGTCGCCACGATGCTCAAGGGCGGGCACGCCACGAACGCCCTCCCCCAGACCGCCGAGGTGGGCATCAACTGCCGCATCCTCCCCGACGCCAAGCCGACCGAGATTCGCGAGGGCATCGTGAAGGCGCTGGCCGATACCGGCCTCGAAGTGTCGATGCCGCGTGACGGCGCCTATGTCGCACCGTCGTCCATCGGGCCGGAAATCATGGGGCCCGTCGAGCAGGTGACGAAGGAGTTGTTCGGCAACATCCCGGTGATTCCCACCATGTCCACGGGCGCCACCGACTCGCAGCCGTTCCGGGTGATCGGCATCCCGGCGTATGGCGTAAGCGGCATCATGGGCGACCCCGAGGACATCCGCGCCCACGGGCGCGACGAGCGGATGCGCATCAAGAGCCTCTACGACGGCCAGGAGTTCCTCTGGCGGCTCACCAAGCTGCTGACGCCCGGGAAGCCGGTCCCGTGACCGGCGCGGCCATGCGGTTTGCCGCGCTCAACGCACGCGCGCGCCGCGGGCGCGGCCGCGCACGACTCGGCGCCTGGCGGGCGGCCGCGCTGACGCTGACGCTGGCCGGCGCCCCCGGCCATGCCGTGGCGCAACAGGGCGCGACGGCCGCGGTCGCATCATGGATCGTGGTGGACGCGCCCCCGGGCTCCGAGGGCCGCCCCGCGCTCAACAAGGTGTTCGCGGGTTGGACCGTGGACCGATGGGGCAACTACGCGAGGCGCGCCGGCCGCGGCACGCCCCGGCGCGTGGTCGCGTGTGCGCTCGACCAGTCGGGGTACGTCGTCAGCCAGGTCACCGACGAGGGATATCTCCGGTTGCGCCGCGCCGGCGCGGCGCCGCCCCACCCGCTCTGGGACCAGTTCCACGAAGGCCAGCGCATTCGCATCCTCACGCGAAACGGCGTCGTCAACGGCATCAGCGCCGTGGCCAACGGCCATTTCGCCGCCTTTCACCGCGCCGACTCGCTGCCCGCCACCATCGACGACCTCTGGATCGACGTTGGCGCCTCCTCGCGGGCGCAGGCCGAGGCGTTGGGCATCGCCCTTCTCGACCCCGTCATCTACGACCGGCCCGCCTGGACGTACGCGTCGTACGCAGCCGGGCCGAACGCCGGCGCGCGCGCCGGCTGCGCGGCCGTCGCCACGGCTGCTGCTGCCGGTGCGCCTGCGACCGGCGAAACCATCTACGTGCTCTCCACCCAGCGGATCTTCGGCTGGATGGGCCTCGGTGCGTTTCTCTCGGGCCTCGGGCCGGTCGATTCCGTCACGCTCTTCGACGAAGGCCGCGCGGTGGCGTACGACGGTGACCCGCTCGAAGCCGGCGGCGGCCGAGGTGGCCGCGGCGGGCGTGGCGGGCGCGGCGGCGGCGCGCAGGCCGTCCGTGCCGTTGTCCAGGGTGGAACCATGCGAGCCCTGCGGGTCGTGGCGCCGGCCGTGAGGTGGCCGGGCACCCTCGTCGAATCCATCACGGCCGACGACGCGCGCGCTCTCGTGTCCGCGGCGTTCGCCGCCGCCGGCGCCACGGCTCCGCCGGACAGCCCCGTGGCGCTCACGCTCGACACCGCACGCGTGCTTTCCCCACGCACCGATGCGTTCGGCGCGCTTGAGGCCCAGTTCCTCACGCTCGCCGACATGCCGGCCGCACCGGGGCACGAGTGGCGAGTGCGCAATGCGCTCCTTGCGGCCCTGCCGAAGTGGGCCCGCGATCGCGCCGTCACCGACAGCGCGGGCAACATCGTGGTGGAGGCCGGTCCCGACCGCGACCCGATGGCCATCATTGCCCACATGGACGAGGTGGGCTACGAGATCGCCGCCATCCTGCCCGACGGGCGCGTCCAGCTCCGCACGCTTGGCGGCGCCGTGTCGACGGCGTGGGAAGGCCGGCCCGCGCTCCTGCATTTCGACGCCGGGCCGGATGGCCGCGCGCCGGAATCCCTCCGCGGCGTGTTCGTCCCGCGCGACAGCGCGCGCCTGCGCGCACCGGGCAACCTCGTCGCCTGGTTCGGCATGGACTCCGCCACCCTCGTCGCCCGCGGGGTCCACGCGGGACTGCCGGTCCTCGGCTACAAGCGGGGCGAGCGGTTGGCGGACGCCCGCCTCGTGGCACGTGCCAACGACGACCGCGCCGGGTCTACTGCATTGCTGTTCGCGGCGCGCCGAATCGATCCCTCGAAGCTCGTCCGCAAGACATGGTTCGTGTGGTCCGTTCGCGAGGAGGGCGGCCTCAACGGCGCTCGCGCATTCGGCGCCGAGCACGGACGCGAGCTGACGCGCGTGTACAGCATCGACACCTTCGTCTCGAGCGACACGCCGCTCGAGTCGCCGCACTTCGCGTTCGCTCCCCTCGGGCGCGGTGCCGTCCTGCGCGGCCTCGACAACGGTGCCCTCACGCCGCCGGGCGAACGGCAGCGCATCCTCGCGATTGCGGCCGCCAAACGCATTCCCATCCAGGTGGGAACGACGTTCGGCAGCACGGATGGATCCGGCATCACCGCCTACGGACCGGTGAACACCTCGCTGTCCTGGCCGGGCCGCTATTCCCACTCGCCGGCCGAGGTGCTCGACCTGCGCGACGTGGAAGCCCTCGTGCGGCTGGTCGCCGCCCTCGCCGTGACGCCCTGATGCCACGGGTCGCGGCGCGCGCGGTCAGCGCGCCACGACCCGCATCGCCGTTCCAGAAGGATCACGGACCGTGAAGCCGCGGTCATCGCCGCCCGGGAGGATTGCCGCTGCGGCGGACTCCAGGCGCGAGCGGAGGGAGCCAACCTCCGCCGTGTCGCCCGCGACGAGCTCCCAGTGCAACAGTTGCGCCTCGTCCGGCGCCGGCGTCGGCGCGCCGCGTGCCCACGTGTTCACGCCAAGGTGGTGATGGTATCCGCCCGCCGAGAGGAACAGGGCGCCGGGGTACGCACGCGTGACGACGTCGAAGCCGACCGCGCGCGAGTAGAACTCCTCGGCCGCGGCCAGCTCACCCACGTGCAGGTGCACGTGCCCGATGACGGTTCCCGCCGGCATCTCCGTCCACCCGGCGCCGGCGGCCGCGGCCGCAACGCCCTCCACGTCGAGCCGATCGGTCGCCATCGCCACGCCACCGCCCTCGCGCCGCCATTCCTCGCGAGGACGGTCCCGGTAGATCTCGATTCCCAGGCCGTCGGGATCGCTCAGGTACAGGGCTTCGCTCACGAGGTGGTCGGCCATCCCCAGCGCCACCCGGTTGCGATGCAGGTGCAGCAGCGCGCGGCCCAGCGCTGGCCGGTCGGGCACGAGGACGGCGAAGTGGTACAGGCCGAGCCTGCTGTGCGGACGAACGGGCTTCGCGCCCTGCTGCTCCACGAGCTCGACCAGCGCGCGGCGCGACCCGGGCGCGCCGAGCGCAGCACGCGACTCATCCGACGAGAGTAGCGTGAACCCGAGCAGGCCGCGATAGAACTCCAGCGATCGCGCGAGGTTGCCAACCTGCAGGCGCACGGCCCCCACGTGTGCAGCGTCGCTGAGTCGCGTCATCGGGCCAGGTTCATGTTGAGGTACTCGGGCTCGTCCGTGACCTCACGGACGACGCAGCCGGCGAGCCACTCCGGCATCGGGACGTCGTCGCGCGTGGACGTGAGCTCGATTTCAGCGAGCACGAGCCGGCGGTCGAGGAACATGTCCACCTCCCAGATTCGGCCCGCATCCGACACGCGATGGCGCCGCTTGCGAACACGCCGGCCCTTGGTCAGCGGCCAGAGCGCCTTGAATGTTGCGGCGCTGCAGGGTTCCTCGATTTCGAGGCGGGCGAGGCCGGTCCCGCTCTTGACGGTCCGCAGGTACGCGGTGCCTTCGGCCCCTCGCGCGCGCCGTACGCGTTCGACGAGCGCGGTGCCCGGCAGGTAGCCCTGGTCGATCACCACCGCGGGCGCAGCTTTTGCCTCGGCGGGAATGCGTCGCAACAGGTATTTCCGCTCGATCTCGACGCCCGCCCCGCCAATTTCGCGAAGCGCCAGCACCAGCCCGTGCACCAGCTCCGAGAGCCGGGCAAAATCGGTCGGCAGCCACGCGTCCGAGAACTCGTCCCAGGCTTCGTCCCGCCGCGCCCGCAGCCGCCGGATCAGGGCGTTGAGGCCACGCCGGGACGGCGCCTTGCCGCGCGCCTTTCCGCCTCCCGCCTTGGCGTGGCGTCGGAGGGTGCGGGCAAAGACGTGCGCGTCGTGCAGCGACCCCAGCTGGTCCTGCACGCGCTTGAGGAGTTCCACGGACTCGCCCGCCCCGTCGACGGCACCGACGACCGGCTCGACCAGGTACCGCAGGCGCTTGGCCGCAATTCGGGCGCGGTGGGCGGCCGCGTCGTCGTCCACGTCTTCCACCGCCGCCAGGCGCTCGCGCAGGTCGAGAAACGCGTCGTGGATGCGCACCGCCGCCGTGACAGCCCACCGATCGCCCGGCCGTTGGTCCCAGACCGCGACGGCGTAGCGCGAGAGATTCTTGCGCAGCCGGGCCGCAACCGATGCGAACTCCGTGGCCAGGGCGGCGCGGAATGCCGCATCGGCCCGCCGCTTCTCCTGGGCCAGCGATCGCTCGAGGGCGGCAATCCCCTCGCGCGCGCCGGGCTTGAGCGCCTTCCGCTGCGCGACGATCCACTCCTGGTGCACCTCGATGTCGCGGCTGTCGTTGGTCGCACGCGCGAGGTCGCCGAGCCGCTCGAGCGCCTTCCGTCCGACGCTGTCCCGGAGGTCGTCGCGATAGGCGCGCAGCCAGCTGCGGAGCCGCCGCACGGCCACGCGGAAGTCGTGCAGGGCCTCCGCGTCCTTCGCGTCGTCGAGGCGGAGGCGCTCGGCCTCCACGCGGTCGAGCAGATGAAGCGCAACGGCGCGCGCGGCGCGCGGCGTCGGCTCCGGCAGTAGCGCCGCCACGTCGAGCCGGCCTGCCGGCGCAGTGGCCATGCCCGTGGCGGGGAGTGCCCCGGATGATGCTGGCGCCGGTTTTTCGTTGCCGCCGCGTGCTCGTGCCAACTCGCCCTCTTCCCGAATGTGCAGTGAGGCAATCATCATACGACCATGCGCCGCCCCGTGCCACGACGCACGGGCGTGGCGCCGCGTACACCACGGAGCCTCGATGCCGGACCGCACCGCCCCCAACGCCCGCCCCCGCCGCCCGACGGTCGTTCCCGTCGCCCGGACCCTCACCGCAGTCGCCCTGGCGGCGCTCCTCGCCGTCCCGGCGGTGCTCGCCGCGCAGCAACGCACCGCCGTGCCGCCGCCCGAGTCGGTCTTCGGATTCAAGGTCGGCGCCGACAGCCAGCTGTTCGACTACGAGCAGTCCATGGCCTACTTCCGCCGGCTCGCGCTCGCGGCCCCGACGCGCGTCAAGATCTTCGAGGTGGGCAGGACGTCGTTCGGGCGGACGATGCACATCGTCGTCATCTCGTCGCCGCAGAACCTGGCGCGCCTCGATCACTACCGGCAGATCAACCAGCGGCTGGCCCACCCGGAAGGCCTCACCGACAGCGCGGCGCGCGCGCTCGCCCGTGAGGGCCGCGTGTTCGTGGACATCAGCGGCGGCCTGCACGCGTCCGAGATCGCCGGCTCGCAGCACACGCCGAAGATCGCGTATGACATCGTCTCGCGCGCGGGCGAGCCCGAGATCGCGCAGGTCCTCGACAATGTCGTCTTCGTCCTGTGGCCGTCCATCAACCCGGACGGGCAGGACATCGTCGTGAACTGGTGCCGCGACCAGTACGCCGGAAAAGGCGGGCAGATGGAGCTGTACCAGAAGTACATCGGCCACGACAACAACCGCGACAGCTACATGATGAACGTGGTCGAGTCGCGCGTCATCCAGCGGACGTGGCGCGACTGGGAGCCGCAGGTCATCTACGTGC
This sequence comes from Gemmatimonadota bacterium, assembly GCA_034716715.1. GTDB lineage: Bacteria > Gemmatimonadota > Gemmatimonadetes > Gemmatimonadales > Gemmatimonadaceae > Fen-1231. The sequence continues at coordinate 22,610 of JAYEKC010000026.1, forward strand.
ACCACCAGTCGTCTCCGGAGCCGACGCGCATCTGGATTCCACCGTTCGCCGACCCCGTCGGATTCCGCGCGCCACCGATTCCGGCGCGCACGATCAACTCCATCGGCACCTACATCGCACAGGAACTCGACGCGCACGGGCAACCCGGGGCCGCCCATGCCCTGTCGACGTTCGACGCCTACTACCCGGGCTACATCGACTACATGCCCGTGTACCAGAACATCCCCGCATGGTGGACGGAAACGCAGGGAGGCAGCTGCGCCACGCCCAAGACGCCGGGTGACACGTCCCGCTTCCCGGCTGACTATCGCGAGCTTCGGCCAACCGCCCTCTACCTCAGCCCCTGGAAGGGCGGAGAGTGGCACCTGGTCGACGCGGTGGACTACATGGTCACCGCCTCACGCGCGACCCTCAAGTTCGCCGCGAAATTCCGCGAGGAGATCCTCTACAACCGCTACCAGTCGGGCCGCGACGTCATCCGGAAGTACCGCGCGGCCGCGCCATATGCGTACATCGTGCCGCAGCAACAGCGCGACCCGATGGCGCCCGTCGAGCTCCTCCAGCGGTTTGCGTTCCACGGCGTCCGCATCGACCAGCTCGACCGCGACGTCGCCTACGGCGGCACGACGTATCCCAGGGGCACGTGGGTCGTGCCCCTCGACCAGGAATTCGGCGAACTCGTGCGCGAGGTGTTCGAGGTCCAGCACTACCCCGATATGGGAGATGACCTGCCCTACGACGCGGCCGGCTGGACCCTTCCGTTCCAGATGGGCGTGCAGGTCGTCGAGGCGCAGCAGCCACTCCCGGCGGAGTTCCGGAGCGCCATGAAACCCGTCAAGGGAACGCTGGAGCCGTGGGGCAAGTCGGCGGAGTATCCCTTCACGACGAATCCCGTCGCGGCGGGCATCGTCCCGGCTGTTCCAGGTTCGGTCACCGGAACCGGCGACCGGATTCTGGTGAATCCCGCGGAGAACAACGGATTCCGCTTCGTGACGAAGGCGCTCGCCGCGGGGGCGACCCTCACGTACGCGCCGAACACGCCGGGCGGCGCGCGATGGGTCGTCACGGGGCTCGCCCCCGCCAGCGCCGCGGCATGGGCGCGCGAGCTCGCCGTCCACCTCGAACGCGTCGCCACCGTGCCGGGAGTGCAGACGCCCACCACGCGCGTCGCCCTCTACAAGGCCGCGCCCGGCAACATGGACGAAGGCTGGACCGAGTGGCTCTTCGACACCCACGGCGTGACGTACGCCCTCATCGGGCCGACGGACCTGCAGGCGGGTAACCTCGGCACGAAGTACGACGTGATCGTGATGGGCTCGCAGTCCTTCGGTGCCGGCGGTTTCGGCGGACGTGGGGGCGGTGGAGGCGGACGCGGGGGTCGCGGGGGCCGCGGCGGCGCCGACAGCTCGGCGGCACAGGCCGCCGACGCCCGCACGCAGGCCGTGGACACGTTCCTCGGCAACGGCGGCACCGTCGTCGCCTGGAACCAGGGCGCGACGGCGGCGGCCACGGCCCTGCGCCTCCCCGTGCGAAACGTCGTGGCCGGGCTTCCCAGGAGCGAGTTCTTCACCGGCAGTTCCATCATGCAGGTCGCCGCCGACACGGCGCATCCCGTCATGGCCGGCATGCCGGGCCTGGCCGACGTGATGGTCAGCAACAGCCCCGTGTTCGAGACGACGGACGGATTCGACGGGGCGGTCATCGCCAAGTTCACTACCGCGCCGCTCCGGTCAGGCTACCTCGGTGGCGCGAAGTACATCCAGAACCACGCGGCTGCACTCGACGTTCGCCGCGGCAAGGGCCACGCCGTGCTCTTTGCGTTCGCGCCCCAGTGGCGCGGGCAGCCCACGGGATCGTTCCGCATGGTGTTCAACGCGCTCTTTTTTGGCGGCGAGGTGAGCGCCGCAGCGAAGGGGACACCGGGCTTTTTTGTCCCGCCGACCGTTCCGTAGCGCGGACCGCTCGCGAATGCGAAGAGGCCGGCGGTCACCCCGCCGGCCTCTTCTGCGTTTCGGCCTGCTCGGCTAGAGAGGCGGCTTTCGGACCGCGGTCCGCGGCGCACTGCTCGATCCGCCGGAGCTGGCGCTGCCGCTCGAGCTGCTCCCGGAGCTGGCCGCGCTCGACGAGCCGCCCGACGGTGAACTGCGCGTCGAGCTCGAACTACCGGAGCTGCTCGACCCGCTCGTGTACCCGCGGCCCTTCACCACCCGCCCGTGCGGCGCGGAACCCGCGTTGGCGTCCGATGGCGTATTCACCACCACCACCGGCACGCCGGGATAGTACGAGCCATAGTACGGCGAGTAGTACCCGTAGCCGTAATAGCCGCCGTACCCGAACCGGTACCCATAGTAGTACGGATCGTAGTAGTAGGAATACGGACCGAAGTATGGATCGTACCAGTACGCCGGATAGCCGCCATATCCGGTGTACCCGCGGTAGGTCCCCTCCGTCCGTGACGACGCCACGACCGGCCGCTCCACCGCATCCGCAGAACCGCTAAGGGCGAAGTTCAACGGGTACGAAATGGCCACCAGCGCATCGATCACCGACGACGGCACGCCCTCGTCCGCAAGCATCGTCAACTGCTTGCCGTTCAGGCTGAGCTGCACGCCGCGCGTGCGCTCCATCAGCCAGGTCGCCGTCACGCCGCTGTCCGTACGCGCGGAAACGTCCACGATGTCGCCGAGCGTCAGCGGCGCGGCGGCCGCGAGGATTGCCGTATTCGCCGCCGGCCCGCGGAGCCGGAATGCCGGCATCACCTCCGCCGGCAGCCCCGTCGAATCCATCAGCGCGTCGTAGCGCGTCACGGCCACGCCCTGCGACTGACCAGACGAGACGCCCCGAACATCAAGCCACTGATAGCGCTGGTCGAACGACATCAGGCCGGACATCCGCCGCTCGACGCTGCCGTTGCACAGCATGGACTCCGAGAGATACAGGCGCGTGCCGCTCGACGACCAGCGGGCCGTCTCCGTGCCGGAGCATCCGTCACGATTCACCGCATGGGGCTGTCCGTCGGCCTCGATGCGCGTCCGGTCCACCACTTCCGAGCCCGACACCGATACGATGTCCACGGCCGAGTTCCCCGCAGCCGGCACCACGCATACGGTGCCCGCCTTCGACGCCACCGACGACGTGGTGGCCACGGGCGTCCAGCATCCGGTCCACGCGCGCCACCGGGCATCCACGTCCTGCCCGCGCACCGCGGCCAGCGGGGTTGCCACCAGCGCCATCGCGCCAAGGACTCGAACGATCGAATGGGTATTCATCGTTCCTCCTAAAAGCGGATCGTCAGGCCACCACTGGCCCCGACGCCCGAAAGGTCGATGGGCGCGAACCCCACGAAATCCGTGCCGAGGTCCGCCTTCCCCCAAAGGTACTTCACCTGGGTCGTGAGTGAAAACCGCTGGTTCAGCGTCCAGTCCACGCCGCCCCCGACCTGCCCCGTGGTCGTCCACTGCGACGACTTGAATGTGTCGGGGAACACCGCGTTGCCCTTCGCGAAGTCGATGAAATCGCCGTTCTGGCTGAAGTCGTACGACGTCCGGCCCACGCCAAGGCTGACCCAAGGGGTGTACCGCGCCGGCACCCACGCGAACCGGCCCAGCGAGCGGCCCTTCGGCGCAACGTAGTACCGCACGCCGGCGGCGTACGTTAGCCGCGAGAACGACGTCATCTGCTCAATCGGGTTGCCGCTGTTGTCCTGCCACTCGCGATACTCCGACTTCTTCGACATCCCGTCGTTGTCCACGCTCAGGACCAGGTCCATCCGCGGCGTGAGTGTGATCGCAAGGTCCCCGCCGATGGCGAACGACCCGAAATCCCCGCGCCGCAGCGTGAGTTCTTTCGTCACGAACGAGAACACGTCGCTGCCCGCGCTTGCCGCGTCGTACCCCAGGCGAAGCGTCAGCGCCGCGCTCGGCGCGCCGAACAGGTACCCATTGCCCGACGCCGCCCGCTCGATCCGCTCTCCCTGGGCAAACGCCGCCGTCCCGGCCATCGCGAGTGCGACCGCCGGCATTGCCAGTGCTCGAAGTCTGGTGCGCATGACCGTTCCTCTCGGTTCCGGGGCGGAGGGGGTCCGCCGCATCGGTCTTGCGTCAGCCCGGGGGGGGGGCGCCGCCATTCGGCACGCGTCTCTTCCCGGTCTACTCAATAAGTGATTTACACGGCCATTTGCAAAATGTTCAGGGTGATCATTGCCGCCGCGAGGCCGAAGATGCGCCGAAGCCCGGCTCGCTGGCGTCCCCCCGAGTCGGCCGGCAGCTTCATGACATGCGGCGCACCCTGCTCGGCCTCGCATTCGCCCTCGCCATCCCCGTTGGCGGGTCGGTCGCGGCCCAGGATGCGCCCCACGTGCGGGTGATCCTGCCCGGATTCGGAACGCCGATCGCGATCGACACCATCCTCGCGCTCACCGACCACGACGCGCCGCCCGACCGCGTGTGGACCGCGGCGGCCCGGGTGTTCGACGACTACCGCATCGCGACGGACATCCGCGACTCGTTGCGCCGCGCCGTCGGCGCCACGCGATACGTGAAGTCCTCGTCCATGGCCGGCTTCACGATGTCCGCCGTGCTCGAGTGCGGGTCGTCGATGACCGGCCCGAACGCCGACAACTTCCGCATCACCAGCGCCCTCGTCGCCGTCGTGCGGCCCGGCCCGGCCGGAAGGGCCGTACTGGGCATCGGCTTCATCGGCTCCGGGCGCGACGTGCGGGGCAGTTCCACCGACCCCGTGAAGTGTGCGTCGACGGGCCGTCTCGAGACCGACTTCGCCGAACGCGTCCGAAAACTCCTTCGCGCCGCGCCCGGCGACGCCTAGCGGACGAGCTTCTTGTACTTGATCCGGTGCGGCTGGTCGGCGTCCGGACCCTTCCGCTTCTTCAGGTCCTCGATGTAGGCGGCGAAGTTCCCCTCGTACCACACGACTTCCGAGTCGCCCTCGAAGGCGAGGATGTGCGTGGCCACGCGGTCCAGGAACCAGCGGTCGTGCGAGATGATCACGGCGCAGCCGCTGAAGTCGAGCACCGCCTCCTCGAGCGCGCGCAGCGTGTCCACGTCGAGATCGTTCGTCGGTTCGTCGAGCATCAGGAGGTTGCCGCCCTGCATCAGCGTCTTGGCGAGGTGGAGGCGGTTCCGTTCGCCCCCCGAGAGGTTCGCCACGAGCTTCTGCTGGTCCGCGCCCTTGAACCCGAACGCCGCGCAGTACGCGCGGGAGTTCATCTCCTTCTTGCCCACAGGGATCTGCTCCCGCCCGCCCGACACCTCTTCCCACACCGTCCGCTTCCCCTCGAGCGTCCGGTTCTGGTCCTGATACGAGATAGCCACCGTGTCGCCGAGCTTGAGCAACCCGGCATCGGCCTTCTCCGTGCCCATGATCATGCGGAACAGCGTGGTCTTGCCCGCACCGTTGGGTCCGATGATGCCCACGATGCCCGCCCGCGGCAGCGAAAACGACAGCTTCTCGAAGAGCAGCTTGTCGCCGAAGGCCTTCTTGAGCTTGTCGGCGATCACCACGTCGTTGCCGAGCCGCGGCGCCGGCGGGATGACGATTTCGTTCTGGACCACCTTCTCCTGCTGGGCCTCGCTCGCGAGCTGCTCGTAGTTCTGGAGGCGTGCCTTGTTCTTGGCCTGCCGCGCGCGCGGCGCCATGCGCACCCACTCCAGCTCGCGCTCGAGCGTCTTCTGCCGCACGCTCGCCGCCTTCTCCTCCTGCGCGAGCCGGTTCCGCTTCTGGTCCAGCCAGCCGGAGTAGTTGCCCTCGTACGGCACGCCACGCCCGCGGTCGAGCTCCAGGATCCACTTCGCCACGTTGTCCAGGAAGTACCGGTCGTGCGTCACGGCGACCACGGTGCCCGGGAACCGCTCCAGGTGATGCTCCAGCCACGCCACGGACTCGGCATCGAGGTGATTCGTCGGCTCGTCGAGGAGCAGCATGTCCGGCTCCTCGAGCAGCACGCGGCACAGGGCCACGCGGCGCCTCTCGCCCCCCGACAGCACTTTCACGTCGGCGTCGCCCGGCGGCAGGCGCAGGGCGTCCATCGCCACCTCGATCTTGTTATCGAGGTTCCAGAGGTCGTGCTGGTCGATGTACTCCTGCAACTTGCCCTGCTCCTCGAGCAGGACGTTCATCTTGTCGTCGTCCATCGGCTCGGCGAACTCCGCGGCGATGGCGTTGAAGCGATCGAGCTTCGCCCGTTGCGCCTTCAGCGCGAGCTCCACGTTCCCGCGCACATCCAGCGAGTCGTCGAGCTGCGGCTCCTGGGACAGGTAGCCGATCTTCGTGCCCTTGTGCGGCCACGCCTCGCCCTGGAACTCCTGGTCCACGCCGGCCATGATGCGGAGCAACGAACTCTTGCCGGAGCCGTTGGGGCCGAGCACCCCGATCTTGGCGCCGGGGTAGAACGAAAGCCAGATGTCGTCGAGGATGATGCGGGAGGGCGGAATTACCTTCCGCAGTCCCTTCATCACGTAGATGAATTGCGGGGCCATGCCGGTGCCGGTCGGTGGAACGAGGGCGGCGCGCGGATGCAATCGCGCGCGCGAGGGGAGGAGGGAAACTAACCTCGCGGACGGACCCGAACCGCCGGCCGGCTTCGCGGATAGCTTGGGGGCATGGATTTCTCCCACCTGGCCGAGCGGCTGGGGTCGAGTCCCGTCACCGCGCTGCCGCTGCTCTTCCTCGGCGGCGTGCTGACCAGCCTCAACCCCTGCATCTACCCGATGATTCCGATTACCGCGGCCATCGTTGGCGGCACCTCGGTGGACGTGCCGGTGTCCCGCGGGCGCGTGGTCGCACTTGCGCTGACCTATGCGGTCGGCCTGGCCCTTGTCTACTCGGTCCTCGGGCTCGTCGCCGGCCTCAGTGGCACGATCTTCGGCGCGGTGAGCAGCAACCCGTGGGTGTACTTCACCATGGCGCAGGTGCTCCTCGTGGCGGGCCTCGCCATGGTCGACGTCATTCCTGTTCGCGTCCCCGACGCCCTGCTCCGGCGCGCCGCCACCGCGGGTCAGGGCGGGCGATTCGCGGGGGCGTTCGTGATGGGGGCCATGTCGGGGCTCGTGGCGGCCCCGTGCGGCGCGCCGGTCTTTGCCGCCGTCCTGACCTGGGTCACCACCACGCAGTCGGCGGCGCTTGGCTTCGCGTACCTGTTTTCATTCTCGCTCGGCATGTGCGCGCTTCTCGTGCTCGTGGGCGCGTCGACCGGTCTGGCCGCACGCCTGCCCCGGGCCGGGGTATGGATGGTGTGGGTCAAGCGAATTTTTGCCGCCCTGATGTTCGCGGCGGCCGAGTACTACCTCATCCAGGCAGGCAAGCTGTGGCTTTGAAATCGTCCGATCGCCTTTCTTTCGGGGGCGCCCTTGCTGGCCTCGTCTTCGTCCTGTCGGCGGCCGCGGCATACCCCGCGCGCGCGCAGGACTCCGGCATCCCGGTGGGCGCCAAGGCGCCCAATGCAACCGCCGAAACCCTCGACGGCGCCCCAGCCGACCTGTCCGCCTGGCTGGGCAAGGAGCCGCTGTTCATCGAGTTCTGGGCCACCTGGTGCCCCAACTGCCGCCAGCTGGAACCACAGCTGCTGGCGCTCCAGAAGCAGCACGCGGGCAAGGTGCGCTTCGTGGGGGTGGCGGTGAGCGTCAACCAGTCACCCGCTCTAGTAAAGCGCTATGTAGCACAGCATGGTTTACAAGGCGAACAACTTTATGACAGAAAGGGAAACCTGACCGACGCCTACGAAGTTCCAGCCACGAGCTACGTCGTCGTCGTGGACGCCCAGGGGCACGTCGTGTACACCGGACTCGGAGCCAGGCAGGACCTCGCCGGGGCGATCGCCAAGGCCCTCAGGAAGTAGCGCCGGTGGTTGCCCGGGTCGGTCGCCTGGGCCGTGCCCTGACCGGTCACCCGGACACCGGGAGCAATCCCTCCAGCCGCGCCTCCATCAGCAGCGCGGGCGGCACCCCGTCACGCGTGTGGTACACCCGCAGGGTGTCCATCCGCCACGGCTCGGGTTCCCGGTGCGCGAGCAGGGCCGCGAGCGATTCGGGCGTCAGCGTGGCGTAGAAATTCAGCGTGCAGTGCGGCGTGAACGGCCAGCGCGCCGTTGCGCTGCGCAGCCCAGAGGTCTTCAGCGCCTCGTGGAGGGTGCGCAGCGGCCCGTGCGGATTGAGCGGAAGCACCACGATTTCCCGTCCGATGAATCGCATCGGCGGGCCGAACGTCAGGTCGAGGGGCGGCGTTCGCTTCGCGATCGGCAGGACGGCCGAGCGCAGGTCCTCGATCGTCGTGTCGGGCGCGATCGGCCCCGCCCCCGACGAGCCGATGAGCGTGACGTGCGGCGGGAGTTCGCGCGCGAGCTTCGGGTCCCACCGTTCCTGCAGCCCCTGGATGCGCTGCGCCGCAGCCCCTTGCAGCTCGCTCGTGATGAAGATGCCGTTCACGGCCGGTCCCCGTGCCAGCGCACGACCGCTCGGCCCCCGACGAACCCGATGGCGCCTCCCATCACGACGTCGCTCGCCCAGTGGCGGTCGCGGTACACGCGCGCCGCGCCGGTCAACGCGGCGGCGGCGTACAGCGCTGCCGGCACCCACGCCGGGCGCCCGGGGCGGAGCCGCGCCCACTCCGCGTCCACCGCCGAGGCGAACGCGAATGCCGCCGTGGCGTGCCCCGACGGGAACGACTGGAACTCGCTGCGATTCCCGATGCCGCGACCGAGCACGAAGTCGCGCGCGTTGCCGGGCGACTCGTCGGGCCTGGCCCGCCCGATCACGCCCTTGAGGATGCCCGACACGGCGCCACTCGCCAGCACGGCTTCCACGGAGCGCAGGCCAACCAGGCGCCGCGTGCCGTCGTGCGCCCAGTGGCCGCTGAGCCAAAGCGCCGCGCCCGCCGCGAGCACACCGGGATCGCCGTAGGCGTTCGCGGCGCCCATCACGCCACGTACCGACCGGTCGTCTTGAAGCGGAGACGTCCGAACCGCGTGTGCGATCGCCCGGTCCCAGCCCACCAGGACGGCGCTTGTGGCCGCCGCGACCCCGACGATCGCCGCGTCGGCGCGCGTCAGGACGGGCCCGTGACCGGCGGAATCCGCTTGCGCGCAAGCCGGGCCAGGGGAAACGAGCATCGCTGCGAACCCCAGGGCTGCGGCTACCACCGCCTGCCTCGACGCCGTCACGGCTTGCCTCGCGTTTCGTGGCTCGCGCCCATCGCCGCTTTGCCGAGCATGATGCGATCGTAGGCGGACGGCCCGCGACCCCTGTGCACGCGGGCAAGAACGAGCGCGGTCGTGGTCCCGATCGCGATCGCTGCCACCACGTCGGTCAGCCAGTGCTGGTCGGCGAACATCCTTGCCCACGCCACGAGTACCGCGCTCGCCACGAGCGGGGCGGCCAGCGCGAGCCGCATGGGCCGCGGCCAGTCCGTCATGGCGAATAGCGCGCCCAGCACGAACGCGGTGGTCGCCGTCGTGTGGCCGGATGGCATAGAGAAGAAGCGTGCGTCGGTCCATCCGTGGTTGAACTCCCAGTGCCACGGCTCGCTGCCATCCACGAACGGTCGCGCACGGCCCGCGAGTCCCTTGATGATCCCGCTCACGCCGCTGGCGACGGCCAGCGCTTCGGCTCCCCGGAGCCCCGCGCGCGCCAGGCGGCCGCGCGCCATCGCGCGACCGCCAAGCCACAGCGCCGCCGCGAACCAGATGACGCCGGGCCCGCCCCACCAGTTTGCTGCCTCCGCAGTGCCCCGCAGCGCGGGCGAGGCCAGCGCGGTCGAGTCGCGGACCGCGGCGCGGGCCGCGAGGTCGGCGCGCCAGACGATGTTGCCCTGCAACATCGTCAGTCGCGCGCGCCCGTCCAGCCGGGCCCGCGCACGATCTGGCCGGGCTTGGCTCCCGTGTGGGCGCCCTCGGCGACCACGGGCACGCCGTTCACCAGCACGTAGCGCATCCCCACCGAGAGCTGGTGCGGTTTCTCGAACGTCGCGAGGTCCCGGACGGTCTTGTCGTCGAACACGACGATGTCGGCCTTCATCCCGGGCTTGAGCACCCCGCGATCGTGCAGCGACAGCCGCGTGGCCACGGCCGACGAGGCCTTGCGCACGGCATCCTCCAGCGGGAGCACGCGCTCCTCGCGCACGTACTTGCCGAGCAGCCGGGTGTAGTTGCCGTACGCGCGCGGGTGTGTCATCGACGTCGCCGTTGCCGGATCCTGCGCCCCGGCGTCCGTGCCGAACTTCATCCACGGTTGCCGGAGTTGCAGCGCGACGTTCTCCTCGCTCATCAGGAACAGGATTTCCCCCAGCCCGCCCTGCTCGGCGATGTTGAGGTCGATGAGTGCGTCACCCCAGTCCTTGCCCATCGCGCGCGCAATCTCGTCGAGCCGCTTGCCCTCGTATTGCTTGAACTCCGGGTGCTTGAAGCCCACCACCATGACGTTCCCCGGCCCCGCAATCACGCACAGGTTCTCGTAGCCCGCGTTGTCGGCCATGAGGTCGCGCTTCACCTGCGGCCGGAGCGCGGGGTTCCGGAGGTTGTCCAGGAGCTTGCCCTCCGCCGCGTACTTCGGGGCGATGCAACTCGTGAAGCTGTTCGCCCCGGCGATGTAGAGGTACATGTCCGCCTGCACATCCTGCCCGGCCGCCCGCGCCGAGTCGATCTTGGCGATGGCTTGCGGCATCTTCGGCCAGTTGCGCGGCCCCGACGCCTTCAGGTGGTAGATCTCGACCGGAACGCCGCCGTCGCGCCCGATGCGGATGGCCTCGTCCATCGCCTCGAGGAACTGGTCGCCCTCGGAGCGCATGTGGGTGATGTACAGGCCGCCGTACGGCGCCATCGCCTTCGCCGCCTCGGTGAGTTCGGCGGTCCCGGCATAGTTGTTGGGCGGATAGATGAGCGCACTGGCCATGCCGAACGCGCCGTCTTCCATCGCCCGCCGGACCATCGCGCGCATTGTGTCGAGTTCCGCGGCGTCGGGCGCGCCCATCGTACGCGCCTTCGCGTACATGCGCACGGTGCCGGCGCCGACGAACGACCCGATGTTCTGCGATGCGCCCCGCGCTCCCATCATGCGCAGCCACGCGTCGAATCCGTGCGGACCCGTGAACGCCTCGGCCTGCCGGCGCGCGGCGGTATCGCCCATGGACGCCAGCATGCGCGCGCTCACGGGCGCCGGTGTCGTGCCCTCGCCGAGGATCGCCGTGGTGATGCCCTGCGTCACCATGCTCAGCGCCCGGCCGTCGCCTTCCATGAAGTCCTCGTACGACTGCGCCTGGATGTCGATGAACCCCGGCGCCACGACCATCCCGCCGGCGTCGATCCGCCGCGTAGCCGCCGCCCTGGCGAGCATCCCTCGGGGCGCAATGCGCGCAATCCGGTCGCCCCGAATGCCCACGTCGCCCCAGAACCAGGCCGCCCCGGTGCCGTCCACCACCCGTCCATTGCCAATGACCACGTCGTACGCGGCGTCCGGCGCGGGCGCGCCGGCGCCTCCCGGCGGACGGGCGGTGGCACACCCCATCGAGACGGCGGCGGGCAGCAGCAGCGTGGCCAACTTGCGCATTGCCTGTTCCTCCGGCGGAATTCCTGACGTGATACGCCCCTGGATCGCATGCGGAACGTAACGCTGGACGACGGCACCGTCATTCGCCCGCTTGCCACGCACGCCGAGCGCGCCGACGCGGTGCGCCTGCAGGAGGCAACGTGGGGCGTCGGCTTCAGCGAGAAGATCCCGGCGGCCATGCTGCTCGTCGCGGACAAGACGGGAGGCGTGGCGGCGGGGGCATTCGCGCCCGATGGTACCCTGCTCGGCCTGATCTTCGGGGTCACGGGCGTGCGTGAAGGGGAACTCATCCACTGGTCCGACATCCTGGCCGTCCGGGCCGCGGCGCAGGGCCGTGGGCTGGGCGAGGCACTCAAGCGATACCAGCGCGACCGGTGCCGCCAGATCGGCGTGCAGCGGATGTTCTGGACGTTCGACCCCTTTGTGGCACGGAACGCGCACCTCAATCTCAACGTGCTGGGCGCCCGCATTGCCGAGTTCGTCCCGGACATGTACGGCACCGAGACCAACAGCCCGGTGCATGGTTCGCTTGGCACCGACCGGTTCGTCGCCGTATGGCCGGTCCAGGTGGACCCCACGCCCCTGCCCGACAGCCCCGAGCTCCTCGCGGGCGCGCCCGTTGTCGGGGGTCCACCAGCCATCGTAGGCTCCGAAGCGGCACTCCCCGAGCACGACCGCGTGGTCGTGCGGGTACCGCACGACTACGCCGCCGTCCTTGCCGGCGACCTGGCCGTCGCCCGCGCGTGGCGCGCGTCGGCGAGACGGGCGTTCCGGCACTACCTGTCCGCCTCCTACGAGGTTTCCGCGTTCGTGCCCGGCGGCGGCTCCGATGCCACGTACCTGCTTTCCCGTACCCGAACACCACAATCCGATGCGCGTTGACCAGATCACGCTGCGCGAAGTCCCCTTGGCGCTTCGCGAGCCGTTCCGCATCTCGAGTGGCGAAATTCACGAGCGCCGGATCCTCCTGCTGGAGTTGCGCGACGCGGATGGCGCCAGCGCGTGGAGCGAGTGCGTCGCCGGCGAGGCGCCCAACTACTCGCCAGAAACGATCGACACGGCGTGGACTGTCCTCGAGCGCTACGTGGCCCCGCGGGTGCTCGGCCTCGAGCTCGACCACCCCGGCACCGTGCACGCGATCCTGGAGCGGGATCTCCGCGGGCACCAGATGGCGAAGGCGGCGGTCGAGATGGGCTGCTGGGGTCTCGCCGCGACGATGGCGGGCGAACCGCTCGGCCGGTACATCGGCGGCACGCGCGCCGAAGTGGACGTTGGCATTTCGCTCGGCATCCAGGCCTCGCCGGAAGCGCTGGTCGAGCGCGCGCGCCGCGCCCTCGCGGACGGCTACCGCAAGATCAAGATCAAGATCGAGCCGGGCCACGACGTCGACTGGGTCCGCGCCGTCCGCGACGCGCTTGGGCCGGCGGCGCACCTCATGGCCGACGCCAACAACGCTTACACGCTCGACGACGCCGGTCGCCTGGCGGAGTTCGACGACCTCGGCCTCGTGATGATCGAGCAGCCGCTCGCCTGGGACGACCTGGTGCGCCACGCCGAGCTCCAGCGTAGAATCCGCACCCCGATCTGTCTCGACGAGTCCATCACCTCGCTCGAGCGCGCCCAGGACATGGTCACTCTCGGGAGCGGGCGCATCATCAACATCAAGCCGGGCCGCGTGGGCGGCTTCGCCAGTTCGCTCGCCATCCACGATTTCTGCCAACAAGCGGGGATTCCCGTGTGGTGCGGCGGCATGCTCGAGAGCGGCGTTGGTCGCGCGTACAACGTGGCGCTGGCCTCGCTCCCGAACTTCACGATCCCCGGGGACATCAGCCCGAGCGCCCGGTACTGGAAGGCCGACATCGTGCGGCCGGAGTGGACCATGGCCGACGGGCGCATGCGGGTGCCGCTCGACACGCCGGGCATCGGCGTCGCCGTGGACGAGGCGCGCGTCATCTCATCCGCGGTTCGCACCACTACACTTCAACCATGATCTCGAAGCTCCCGCTGACGCCGGCCGACCGCGATTTCCTGGTCGCCCTCCGACGCGACCTGCACCGGCACCCCGAACTGTCGTGGAAGGAGGAACGCACCGCCGCCCGCCTGGAACGGGCGCTTAAGGAGTGCGGGGCCACGGATGTGCGCCGGATCTGCGGCACCGGGATCGTCGCGCGGATTCGCGGCACCGGTGGCGGCGCCACCGTCGCCGTCCGCGGCGACATCGACGCCCTCCCCATCACCGAAGCCACCGGACTTCCGTTCGCATCGGAGAACGCCGGCGTGATGCACGCTTGCGGCCACGATGTCCACGCGTCGTGGGCCGTCGGGGCGGCCCTCCTGCTCGCGCGCCAGCCCGCCGAGGGCGATGCCATCATCATCCTGCAGCCGGCCGAAGAGGTGGGTGAGGGGGCGCGTGCGATGATCAAGGAGGGCGCGATCGATGGCGCACGCGCCATTTTCGGCGCCCACGTGGACCGCCGCTTCCAGCTCGGCCAGGTGGTGGCACAGGCCGGTCCCTTGGCGGCGTCCACCGACACCTTCCGCATCGTCGTTCGCGGCCGCGGCGCCCACGGGGCGCGCCCGCACATGGCCCTCGACCCCGTGGTGGGCGCCGCCAACCTCGTGATGGCGATCCAGACGATCGTGTCGCGTCGTCTCGACCCCGGCGCCCCGGGCGTGATCAGCGTGGGAGCCGTCCGCGGCGGAACGGCTCCCAACATCATCCCCGACGAAGTCGAGCTGGCAGGCACCATTCGCGCCACGACCGCCGAAACGAGAAGGCTCCTGACGACGGAACTGGCGCGCATGGCCAATGCGGTCGCCGCGACGCATGGATTGTCCGCCGTCGTGAGCGTCATCGACGGCACGCCGCCAATAGTGAACCCGCCGGATGGAGCGGCCTGGGCCGCAGCCGCGGTACGGGACCTCCTGGGCGCCGAGTCGTGCGTCCCGCTTGGTCTCACCAACATGGGCGGGGAGGACTTCTCGTATTACCTGCAGGACATGCCGGGCTGCTTCATGCGCATCGGGGCGCGCGAGCCCGATGGCGACCCGGCCGACATCCATACGGCCCGGTTCGCTCCCGCCGAGGATGCACTCCACGTTGGCGCCGCCGTGCTCGCGCAGAGCGCGCGAAACGCGTCCGCGGCGCTCGGCGGCTGACCAGCGTCAGCGCTGCGGTATCGCCTTCACCTCGCGCGACAACGCCAGTTCCGCGAGGAACAGCTCCTCGGCCCGCGCGCCAACGTCGGCGTCGTCGATGTAGATGTCGAGCTCGAAGTTGATCGCGACGCCGAGCGGGTTGAAATCCGTCGAGCCGACGCGGGTCCACCGGCCGTCCACCACGCTGGTCTTGGCGTGCATCATCTCGCCCTTCCATTCCCAGATGCGCACGCCGTGGCGGAGCAGCGTCCGGTAATACCGCTTCTGGTACCGGTACACCCACGGATGGTCGTTGCGGCTGGGCAGCAGCAGGCGCACGTCCACGCCGTCACGCGCGGCGCCGGCCAGGGCGTCCGCTTCCGCGAATGACGGGATGAAGTACGCCGTCGCCAGCCAGATCGATCGTTCCGACGCCGCGCACTGCAGGTGAAACGCCCGGCCAACGCGAAAACGCCCCGGCTCCCCCTCGACCACGGCCACGAGCGCCGGCGGCGCCGTCGCCGGATCGAGGTCCGTGTTGCGGCCCGCCCGCCGCATCTTCCGCTCGGCGCGCGAGGGCCGCTGGCCGCCGGCCCGACGCCACATGTGCTCGAAGGCCCGCTGCAGGTCCGCGGCCGCCGCCCCCGCTATGCGTGCACACCGATCGCGCCACGGAAGGTGTTTCCGTCCGAGGATTCCCCTCCATTCGTCCCCTATGCCGATGCCGCCCGTGACGGCGATCGCGCCATCCGCAACCAGCAGCTTTCGATGGTCCCGCGGCACGAGGCCGAGCCATCGGCGGAAGCCGGGACGGTTGAAGACGCGCACGTGCACTCCCGACCGCCGCATGCGGTCCAGATAGCCGCCGGGCGTTCCCCGCATCCCGATCCAGTCACCAATGACCCGCACGTGGACGCCCCGCGCGGCTGCCCGCCCCAGCGCGTCGGCAAAGCGCTCTCCGGTGGAATCGCCTCGCAGGATGTAGCTCTCCAGGTCCACCCTTTCCCTGGCCCCGTCAATCAGCGCGATCATCGCGTCGAATGTCTCATCGCCATCGGAGTACAGGGCGATCTGGTTCCCGCAGGAGACGTCCGCCGACGCGATTCGCCACAGGGCCCTGGCGTAGCCGGCCGCGCGGTCGGCCGGCGGCCCGGGCCGGGCCGATGCCAGCTGAGGAGGCGCCGCCGGCTGAGGTGGCATCGTCACCAGGTCGGATCGGGGGCGTCGGCTCATGACACTGGAGCATCGCCTGCTCCCGTACGCCGCGGTAGTGCGTCCTCCGGCCGGCCTCGCGGCCCTTGCATCGCCGGAAACGATCCGGACATTTCACCCATGCTTTCGATCGACCTTTCCGGCAAGAGGGCCCTCGTGGCCGGCGTCGCCGACGATGCGGGGTTCGGCTTCGCCATTGCGAAGGAGCTCGCCGAGGCCGGGGCATCCGTCTGCGTCGCCACGTGGCCACCCGCCATGAACATCTTCCTCAACCTGATTGAGCGGGGGAAGATCGACGAGTCGCGCCGGCTCTCGAGTGGCAAGCTGCTCGAATTCGAGAAGATCTACCCCCTCGACGCGGCGTACGACACGCTCGACGACGCCCCAGCGGAGGTTCGCACGGGCAAGCGATACAAGGACGTCGGAGACTTTTCGATCGCGGGCCTCGCCTCGCGGCTTGTCGCCGACTTCGGTTCGCCGTGCCTCGACATCCTCGTGCATTCGCTGGCCAATGGCCCCGACGTGAAGAAGGCGCTCGTCGACACGAGCCGGGCCGGTTACCTGACGGCGGTCGGAGTGAGCGCCTATTCGATGGTGTCGCTGGTCCGCCATCTGGGGCCGGCCTTCCGTCCTGGCGCGTCGGCGTTGTCGCTCACCTACATGGCCAGCGAGCGGGTGGTGCCGGGGTACGGCGGCGGCATGTCGTCGGCCAAGGCGGCGCTCGAGTCGGACACGCGGACGCTCGCGTTCGAGGCCGGACGGAGGTGGGGGGTTCGCGTCAACACGATCAGCGCCGGGCCGCTCGCGTCGCGGGCCGCGAGCGCAATCGGGATCATCGAACGCATGGTGCAGTATTGCGCCGCCAACACGCCGATTCCGGAAGCGCTCACGGCGCGCGAAGTCGGGACGGCGGCGGCGTTTCTGGCCTCGCCGCTGTCGAGCGGCATTACGGGCGCGACGGTGTACGTGGACAAGGGTTACAACATCATGGGCATGGCCGTGGAAGGAGTGCAGGCGTGAACGGGCGTGTGACGATTTCGCGGGGCCTCGTGGCGCTCGCGTTGGGAACGCTGGCGTTGGCGGGGTGCAAGGCGCGGGACTCGGCGGCGGCCGACCCCTCGCGCCCCGCCGTCGTGAAGGCTCCGCCGGTTGTCCTCCCGTCGGACACCGCCAAGCCGGACACCATGCTCGACCACATCCAGCGGATGGCCGAACTGTCACGGCAGCTTGCCGAGCCGTACGCGTTGATCGCGTTTGGGGCGGTCAATGCCGACCGGCGCTTGCTCACCTCGTACTACGGTCCGGAAGCCGTCTTCAGCCTCGGAGACTCGACGTACAAGGGCATGACCGCCGTGGTGGACGCCGTGATCGACATGGGACGGCGGACCGGCCTGGCGGACTGGAGCCGCCAGTCATGGATCCTCACCGGGCACCCGGATTCGATCTATGTGGACTCGGGCACCTACGTCATGCAGGCCAAGCGCCCTGGTGGAACCGCCCGCGAGTCGCGTGGGACATACGTGGCGACGTGGCGGCACCTGGGGGGGCCCACTCCCTGGGTCCTGCTGCGTGATGAACTGAAGCCCGGCAGCAAGCTGCGGCGCTAGAGCTCGCGCTCGAACATCGCCACTTCGCCCCCCGCGTATGCCCGCGTGCCCACGCGGCGGTATCCCATCGCCTCGTGGAACGCGATGGATGCCGGGTTGGGCGGGCGGACGTTCACCTCGAGCGTAATGCGGGGCCATCGCCCCGTCGCAAACCGTACGAGGTCCTCGTAGAGCGCGCGGCCGACGCCGCTTCCGCGCGCGCCGGCCGCCACGACCACGCGATCGAGGTAGAGGAACGACTCGTAGCGGGCCCCGAACCACGCGTAGTTCTCGCTCCAGTACGGGGTGCCGTTCCGCATCGCGAGCACGAAACCCTCCGCTCGGCCCGCGCGCTGCGCCAGCCGCGCGTAGTCCGAGTGTTCGCGAATCCATGCAAACCCGTCGGCCTCCAACGCCGTGACGTGCGGCACGGCGGCGTTGTTCATCACCAGCAGTGCGGCGTCGTCCTCGGGCGCCATATCCCGGACCTCGACGCCCGTCCCGGTGGCTTTGTGGCCGTCCATCGCGTGGCCGGGCCGGCTACATCGCCACCTTTGGCTTCGGCTTCGGGTCGATTTCCGGCAAGCCGTACTTCTTGAGGAGTTCGTTGTAGCGCTTCAGTTCCGTGGCGTAGATGGAATCCATCCGTTTGGTCTGGACCCCCAGCTTCGCATTCAACTCGTTGAACACCTGAACCGCCTGCGCCGTGGGCCGCCCCGGTCCGGACGACACCGAGCCGGTGAGCGCCGCGAGCTTGTTGTTGAGCTTGATCGGGAAGTTGAGCGGGTCCTGGTTGCTCTGGTTCTTGATCTGGTACACTTCCGCTTCGACGCCGGTCAGGTTGGTCGCCAGCGCCTTCCCCGAGTCGGTCAGCTCCCGGACGCCCGCCGGCGGCGCTTGCTTCACGCGCGCGTCGATTTCCGTCTTCACGTGCCGCATCGAGATCACGGCCTCGTTGGCCTCGGTGACCTTGTCGCGGATGTGCAGGAGGAATTGGAACTGGGCCAGTTGGTCGGCGGCGGTCGCCGGCGCACGGGGATCGTTGAGCAGCCGGAAAGTCTGCGACACGGGCGCCTGTCCCGCGGCCGTAAGCCGCACGGTGTACGTGCCGGCCGGTGCAACCGGTCCCCGAGTGTCGCCCGCCCAGAGGATCATCCCCGGGAACGTGACGGCGTCCGGATAGCGCATGTTCCACGCGAACTGGTTGAGTCCCGCGTTGTTGGTGGTCCGCGTGGTCGGTGGGCCGAACCCCGGGCCGCCACCGCGCCCGCCCCGTCCGCCGCGCCCCCCACCACCCTGCGTCGTGTCCGGACGCGAGTTGAAGGACTTGATGAGCTTCCCGCCGGCATCGAGGAAGTCCAGCGTGACGTCTTGCCCGGCGGTGGCCAGTTGGTAGCTGACGATCACGCCGCTCGGCGGGTTCTGCCCCACCGGTCCGCCACCGCGGCCGCCGAATCCGCCACTCCAGTCGACGCGGTACGAATCCCGCGGCTTGTAGAGGTGCACCCTGGCAGACGCCACGGCCGGGCTCACCTGGCGAAGCACGGAGATGTCGTCCAGCACGTAGAACGACCGGCCGTGCGTTCCTGCGATCAGGTCACCGTCCTTGATCGTGAGGTCGTGCACCGGCACGGGCGGAAGGTTGAGCCGGAGCGGCTGCCACTGCGCCCCGTCGTTGAACGAGACCCACACGCCACGCTCCGTCCCCGCGAACAGCAGGCCGCGCCGCACGGGGTCCTCGCGGATCGTGCGCGCGAATTCGCTCGCGGGGATGCCGTTCACGATCCTCGTCCACGTCGCGCCGAAATCCGCGGTCTTGTACAGGATCGGCGAAAAGTCGTCCTGTTGGTATCGGTTCGCGGCGACGTACGCCGTGCCCGCCGCGTAGTGCCCCGCCTCGATGATCGACACGCGCGTGAAATCGCCGATGTCCTTCGGCGTGACGTCCTTCCAGGTGGCCCCGGCGTCATGGCTGACGTGAATCAGGCCGTCGTCGGACCCGGCCCACAGCACGCCCTTCTGCACGGGCGACTCGGCGAACGCGAAGATCACGCCGTAGGTCTCGACGCCGGTCTGGTCCTTGGTGATCGGGCCGCCTGACGCTCCCAGGGTCTTCGGGTCGTTCCGTGCCAACGGCGGACTGATGATCTGGTAGCTCTGCCCCCCGTTTTTCGTCATGAAGAGCTGGCTACCACCCACGTACATCGTCGTGGCGTCGTGCGGCGAGAAGACGATGGGGAAGGTCCACTGGAACTTGTACTTGATGTCCTCGGAGGAAATGCCCATCGGGTTATCGGGCCACGGATTCACGTCCCATTCGAGCCCCGTGCGCATGTCCTTCCGGGTGAGCAGGCCGCCGTACGAGCCCGCAAACACGATGTCCGGGTTGGTTGGACTCACCGCGATGTATCCCGATTCGCCGCCGCCCGCATCCATCCAGTCACTGATCGTGATGCCGCCGGCCTTCCGGCTTGGTCCGCACAGCGTGCTGTTGTCCTGTTGTGCGCCGCAGATCTTGTACGGGAACTGATTGCTGGTCGTCACGTGGTACATCTGCGCGGTGGCGAAGTCCTGCTCCGTCCAGGTCTCGCCTCCGTTCGTCGACACGTTGGCGCCGCCGTCGTTCGACTCGATCATGCGATTCGGGTCGTTCGGCGCGATCCAGAGGTCGTGGTTGTCCCCGTGCGGCACCTGAATCGGCTGCCCGAAGGTCTTGCCGCCGTCGCGGGAGCGATACCATTGCACGTTGAGGGCATACACCACGTTGGTGTCCTTCGGGTCCGCGTAGATGCGGGTGTAGTACCAGGCGCGCTGCCGCAGGTTGCGGTCTGCGTTCAGGTGCGTCCACGTCGCCCCGCCGTCGTCCGAACGGTACACGCCGCCCGAGTCCGCCTCGATCAGCGCCCAGATCCGGCTCGACCTCGCCCCCGACACCGCCAGGCCGATCTTCCCCCATGGCTGTCCCGGCAATCCGGCGTTCCCCGTCAGCTCCCGCCAGGTCTCTCCTCCATCCGTTGACTTGAAGATCCCGCCGCCGGGTCCGCCCGAGTTCAGCGACCATGGCGTCCGGTACGCATGCCAGAACGCCGCGTACAGCACGTTGGGGTCGTTCGGATCAACGGCCAGGTCCGAGATGCCGGTCTGGGCGTCGCGGTAGAGAACCTTCTTCCACGTCGCGCCGCCGTCGGTGGTCTTGAACACGCCACGCTGCTCGTTCGCCCCGAACGCATGCCCCATCAGCGCCACCCACACGACGTTCGGGTTCGACGGGTGGATGCGGATGCGGTTCACGTGGTTGCGCACGTCGAAGAACGAGATCCGCGTCCACGTCTTTCCCGCGTCCGCACTCTTCCACACGCCGTCGCCGGGAGCCGTGTTGCCGCGGATGTCCGTCTCGCCACCGCCAGCCCAGACGATGTCCGGGTTGGACGCCGCCACCTGCACCGCGCCGATCGTCCCGCCGAAGTACGCATCCGACATCGGCGCCCACGTGAGCCCGCCGTCCGTCGTCTTGAACACGCCCCCGCCGGTCGTGCCCATCCAGTACTCGTTCGGCCGCGCAGCGCTGCCCGCCACGGCGACGGACCGGCCGCCACGGTACGGCCCGATCTCGCGCCAGCGCATGCCACTGAGCGCGAGCGAATCAAGGGCCTGCGCGCCAAGGGACCCCGCCAGCGCAATCATCGCGATGCCGCTCACGGCGGCGTGCGCATACGTTCGATTCATCAGCATCGTCGTTCCCTCACGTCGGACTTCGTCCATATGCGAAACGTTTGCGCCCGCGCGTGTCGCGGCAAGGGGCGAAGCCCATCCGGCCTCCGCGCGCCTCCGGTAGATTTCGGGATGCCGGCCCTCAGGCAACCTCGGCGTGCCCCGCGGCCCAACGCCCGCTGGAGCAGGGCGTGAGCCGCTGGCGCTGGGCGCTCGTGGCACTCTCGTTCGCCGCGACCACCGGCATCACTATCTACCTCCTCCGGGTGGGATTCTCGCACCCCGGCCCGCATCCTGTCCTCCCGCCCTGGGCGCACGCCACTGCGCTCCTCGCCGTGCTGCTGGAAATCGGCACCCGGGCGGTCAAGATCCACTGGAGCGCCGCGGCCCTGCGCATCCCGCTGCGATTCGGCACGTCGTTGCGCGTGTGCCTGGGAGGCGACTTCGCCGCGTCGATCACGCCGGCGCGTTCCGGCGCCGAACCCGCGCGCTTTCTCGTCCTTGCTGAGGATGGCGTGACGCCGGCGCCTGCGTTGCTCATCCTCTTCACCGAACTGCTGCTCGAGACGTGGTCGCTCGTCCTCCTCTGCGCCGCGTTTCTCGTTGCATTTCGCGGACAGGGAACCGTCCTCGGCCTCATGACCGCCATGATTGGCGGCTACGCCGTGCTCGTCCTGGCCGCCGGTGGCGCCGCCTATGTGCTGTCGCGACGCCACTCGCGGGGCCCGCCGCCGCCACTCGCCCTCGCCGTCGGCCTCCACGCGGGCCGGTGGCGGGCGGTCCAGCGCGCCATGCGCGCCCTGCGCACCAACCTGGCCGCTCTGCGCCATGCCTCGATCGGACCGATGCTCGGGGCGTTCGTGGCGTCACTGGTCCACGTGAGCCTGAGGCTCTGCGTCCTGCCGATCATCGGGCTTGCACTCGACCCCTCACTCCCGTTTTCCGCCCTCGTGCTCTGGCCGCTCGTGTTCCTGTATGGCGGCGCCGTGGCGCCGGCCCCGGGGGGCGGCGGCGCCGTCGAGTTCGGGTTCCGCTACGCTTACGAAGGCGTCATGGCGCCGGCCGTGCTCGGCGGCGCGTTGCTCTGGTGGCGCTTCTACACGTTTTACCTGTACGTCCTGCTCGGCGGCCTGTCGGTCGGCGGCACTGTGCTCAAGGCGCTCCGCGCGCAGCGGCACGGCCGGCTTCACGCGCGGGCGGCCCACCGCGACGACAGCGCGGCGACATAGCCGCCCGCGTCGTCAGGTCGAGGACGGCCCGGAGGGCTGTCCCGGTTTGGCTTCGGGAATGGTTTTGGCCTCCGTTCCCGCGTCATCCGGTATCGCCGGCACTGCCTTCGAGACGCGTGCCGCTTCCTTCGCCGCGGCCACAGCCTGGTCCACGGCCGACTGGGCGGCGCTGGCCATGCGGGGCAACGGCGTCTTGTCGTCGACCACTGCCACGCGTCGCTCCCACTGGCGCATCATCTTGATGAAGGCGTGCGCGAGCTCCGCATCGAAGTCCGGCCCGGCGCCGCGCTCGATCTGCTCGAGCACCCGCTCCGCTTCCCATGCCGGCCGGTACGGCCGGTTCGTTCGCAACGCATCGTACACGTCGCAGATGTGGACGAGCTTGCTGGCCTTGTGCGGTTCGCGACGGAAGTGCCTCGCCGGGTAGCCGCCACCGTCGATCATGATGTGGTGCTCGTACGCCACGGCGGACGCCAGGTCGAGCTGCCGGTCGCTCTCGTAGATGATCTTCGCGCCGTCCACCGGGTGGCGCCGCATGACCTTCCACTCGTCGTCGGTCAGCTTGCCGGGCTTCGTCAGGACTTCCAGCGGAATGCGAACCTTCCCGAGGTCGTGGAGGAGGCCGGCAACCCCGAATGCCCGCACGTCTTTCGGCCCGAGCCCGATGTACTCGGCCAGCGCCATCGCCAGCACGCTCACGTTCAGCGAGTGCGTGGTCGTGTACTGGTCGAACTCCTTCAGTTGCAGGAGCGGGATCACGATGTCGCGGTCGCCGTGCATCGCCACCGCGAGCGACCGGACCACGCTTTCGGCCTCGAGGAGCGGAAGCTCGCCCGTCACCTGCACCTCGTCGTGCAGCCACCGGATGGCATCCGCCTCCTCGCCAAGCGAGTAGGCGATGGTTGCGGTGGGCAACAGGTCCTCGACCCGCTGCACGCCTTCCGTGCCCCGCACGCCGATGGCCCCGAACTTGATCGTCGATCGACGTTCCGGGCTCCGGGTGGCCGACTCCGCTGCGATCAGTGAAATGCGCGACAGCACGTCGTCGAGGAACGCCTCGTACTCGTCGCGCGTCACCTGGCGTGGAAATTCCAGGCGCTGGACCCCGGCGTTGGCCAGCCGCAGCCCCCAATCCCAGTCCTTGAGCTCCCGCAGCGCGGACTTCCCGTAGATCACGTCGAGCCCGAGGAAGGAGAACTGCGGCGACGGGTCGATCTCCTGCAGGCGCTTCAGCTGCTCGAACGAATTGTCGATCGTCCGCATGCGTGCGGGGTGCTCGCCCTGATACAGCGACATCGTCGCCAGCGATTGGGCGAATGCGTTGAGGAACTTCGCGGCCTCCGCGCTCATGACGTACCGGTCCGGCGCGCCACCGCGTCGCGGATGTCCTTGTCGCTGCTGCGCAGCGCCATTTGGAGCACTTCTTTTGCCGCCGGGTCGTCCGCCCAGTGCGTGGCGAGCCCGGCCAACGCAGCCAGCATCTCGGGCGTCGCGGCCGCAAGGGCGTTGCGGCGCAGGAACCTCCGCTTCCCTGCCACGCGGGCCAGGAGGAACGCCTGTGTCGCGGGAGTCTTGCACGAAGCCGCGGCGCGAATGCCGAGGGCGCGAAGGTCTGGCGTCAGCGCGGGATCGTCCGCGCGCTCGAGCAACGCCGCCGCCGCCAGCGGCGGACAGTTCGTCATTGCCGCGCCGAGCGCCAGGCGGACGATGCGTTCGTCCGGGTCGGCGAGGGCGGCGGCGATCGCCTCATCCCGGGTGGCCGCATCGCGCATCAGCGACCGGAATGCCTCGCGCCGCACCGCCGCGTCGGGGTAGCTGGTGAACCCGGCCAGGTCGAATCCGTCGGGCAGGTTCCCCACCCGGGTCAGCACCGAGAGCAGGAGGCGGAGCTGGCCCGCACGCGCGCCGTCGGCCCTGGCGGCAATCAGCGGTGCGACGTCCGGCCCGAGCCGAACCAGCATCTCCACGTACGCCGATGCCGTACGGTCGTCGAGGCCTTCGAGGCCGTCGAGAAGCGCCGGCGCGGCGGCAAGGCCCATGCGTTCGACCAGTCGCTCGATCACGGCCAGGTCCGGCGCCCGGCGATCGAGTTGTCGGTACAGAACGTCCGGCGACGCCGTGTGCCGCCAGAGGGCTTCCTTCATCCAGCCGTCGGGCGCCGCGTCGAGAATGCCCAGGAGTGGCGTGAGGTCCTCGGCCGCCGTCATGGCGGTCATCGCGCGCCAGACCGGATCGCCCAGCGTCTCGATCTCGAGCTGTCCGCGGCCGCCTGGACCAACTCGACGATCGCGTCGACCGCCATCCCCTGCGTGGCATCCAGCACGAACTTCTTGCGCTGCTTCGTGTCCCCACCCATCTCCAGCAGTCGCGTCAGCGTGTCGGGTTGCAGCGTCGCCACCAGGCGGGAGATGCGTTTCTGCAGCGCGGCGGCGTCCTTGCCGCCCTTCTTCTTGAGCTCCTCCGCGATTTGGAGGAGGTAGCCCACTACCACCTGGTCGTACGCGGCATCGCGCTTGTGCTCGTCGATCGCCTTGGCCACCAGCACCGGGTCCGCGGATTCCGCCTTCGCCGAATCCTCGTCCGTGTTCGCCGCGATGGCGGCGCGAGCCAAGCCGATCCAGAGCTGCGCCGCGCGGCTGCGGTCACCGCGAAGCTCGTCGCCCTCGGCCGTGTTCGGGTCTTCGTCGAGCAGCTGGAGCTGTTCGAAGGTCAGCGGAAAGAGCCGCACGTGCTCCCACTTCTGCAGCACCTCCGGCCCCTCGAGGCCGAGGGGCTTGGCCCGCCGGCCAACGTCCACCGCAACCGTCGCAAGCGCGTCGGCCACCTCCTCCAGGCGCACGCCTGCCGTGAACTTCACGGCCCCCAGATGGTGCTTGTGCAGGCGCTGCGCAAGGTCGCGCAGCACGGGATTGCTCTCGTCGGTCGCCACGCCCTCGATGATCAGTTGCTGCCGCGCCACGCCGAGCGTCAGCGTCGACCGCATCTGCAGGAGGGCGCCCAGGCGGTGAGTGATGCCCGTCGTCGCGCCCTCCAGCAACGGGTGGCCAGGCGGATAAATCGCGTTCTTGTGCAACCCGATCGACAGCTCGATCAGGAAGTCGGACAGCTCGCGCGACAGCGTCGCTGCGGCGGCTCCGCCGGCGACCGGTTGGGTCATCACGCAATTATGGGGGCACGCTCGCGGTGCGGCAAAGCACGGGCCCGCATGTCGAGGCGTCGCCTGCGTCGGCCCGCGCCTGCGGCTAGCTTTCGCGCGTCCCCGTCCCCTCCCGCCGCCTTCGCACGCTGTGTCACACGCCGATCTCGAGCTCCTCGCCATCAACACGGTGCGCACGCTGGCGATGGATGCCGTGCAGGCGGCCGAGTCCGGGCACCCGGGCACGCCGATGGCCCTCGCGCCACTGGCCTACGTGCTCTTCCATCGTCACATGCGGCACAACCCCGCCGACCCGGCGTGGCCCGATCGGGATCGCTTCGTCCTCTCGGCGGGCCATGCGTCGATGTTGCTTTACGCGGCCCTCCATCTCTCGGGATACGACCTCTCGCTGGAGGACCTCCGCCACTTCCGCCAGTGGGGCAGCAAGACGCCGGGCCATCCGGAGGCCGGCCACACCCCCGGCGTCGAGACGACCACCGGTCCCCTCGGGCAGGGCATCGGCAACGCCGTCGGCATGGCGCTGGCCGAGCGAGCGCTGGCGGCGGCCTTCAACCGTGCCGATCACGTGGTGGTGGACCACGTCACGTGGTTCATTGCCGGCGACGGCGACCTGATGGAGGGCGTCTCGCATGAGGCCGCATCGTTTGCCGGACACCAGAAGCTCGGCAAGCTGATCGGGCTCTTCGACGACAACCGGATCACGATCGACGGGAGCACGGACTTGTCGTGCTCCGACGACGTCGCCGCCCGCTTCACCGCGTACGGCTGGCAGGTCCTGCACGTGGCAGACGTCAATGACCTCGCCGCGCTCGACGCTACCATCGCCGCCGCACGGGCCGAAGACGGCCGCCCCTCGCTCATCATCGTCCGGTCGCACATCGGGTATGGCAGCCCCAACCGCGTGGATACCGCCAAGGCGCACGGCGAACCGCTGGGCAAGGACGAGGTGGTCCTCGCGAAGAAGACGCTTGGATGGCCGTGGACGGAGCCCTTCACGGTGCCGCCGGAAGCCCTCGCGCACTGGCGCACCGCCCGCGACCGCGGCGCGGCGTCCCAGGACGCCTGGCGCCGCCGGTTGATTGCCTATGCCCAGGCCTTTCCCGACGACGCAAAGGAATTCGGCCGCCGCGCGCACGGTGACCTGCCCGCAGGGTGGGAAGCCGCGCTGCCCGCGTTCGACGAATCCAACGGCAACATCGCCTCGCGGGCCGCGTCGGGCGTCGTCCTCAACGCCATCGCGCCGCGGATCCCGGAGCTCGTGGGCGGATCCGCCGACCTGTCCGGTTCGAACCTCACGACCGTCAAGGGAGCTGCCGTCATGTCGGCGCGCGACCCCGGCGGGCGCAACCTGCATTTCGGCATTCGGGAGCACGCGATGGGCGCCGTGATGAACGGCATGTCCCTGCACGGCGGCTTCATCCCGTACGGCGGGACGTTCCTCGTGTTCTCCGACTACATGCGCCCCGCCATCCGGTTGGCGGCGCTGATGGGTCGTCAGGTGATCTACGTGTTCACGCACGACTCCATCGGCCTGGGTGAGGATGGCCCCACACACCAACCGGTGGAACACCTCACGGCGCTCCGCTGCATCCCGAACCTCACCGTGATCCGGCCCGCCGACGCAGCCGAGACGACGGAGGCGTGGCGCGCGGCCCTCAGGCATCGCCACGGCCCCACCGCCCTGGTCCTCACGCGACAGAAGCTCGCCCTTCTGGATCGCGCAACGCTTGCCCCGGCGGCGGGCGTCGCCCGCGGTGCCTACATTCTCGCAGATGTTCCGTCGCCCGCCGTCGTGCTGCTCGCGTCCGGCTCCGAGGTCGGCGTGGCCCTCGGCGCGCAGGCGTTGTTGCGCGCGGAGCGGATTGCCGCCCGTGTGGTGAGCGCCCCCAGTCTCGAGCTGTTCCGTTCGCAGGACGCGGCGTACCGAGCGGCTGTTATCCCCCCGGGCCTTCCTCGCGTCGCGGTGGAAGCCGCCCATTCCATGTCGTGGCACGAATTCGTCGGCGACAGCGGAGCCATTGTCGGGATCGACCGGTTCGGCGCGTCCGCTCCGTACCAGAAACTGTACGAGGAGTACGGCATCACGCCTGCCGCGGTGGCGGACGCCGCTCGCCGCGTGGCCCGTGGCGTTTCGGGCTAGCCGCTCTCGGTTTCCGGGTCCAGCCCGCGAAGCGCCCGCAGCGTCGGGTTCTTCCAGGCCGTAACACCAACCACCGCCAGCGTCAGGAAGCCGCCAAGCACCACGCTGGGCACGGCGCCGAACCAGTCCGCCGTCACGCCGGACTCGAACGCGCCGATTTCGTTTGAGCTGCCCACGAAGATGCCGTTGACGGACATGACGCGCCCGAGAAGCTCGGGCGGGGTACGCGTGGTCAACAGCGTCGAGCGGATGAACACGCTGACCATGTCGGCCGCGCCACTCACGACGAGGGCGCCCACCGCGAATGCAAAGTTCGTCGACACACCGAACGCAACCATCGCCACCCCGTAGATCGCCACGGCGCGAAGCAGCGTGCGGCCGGTCTGCCGGAATGGCCTGGCGTGCGTCAGCACCACGGACGTGATTACGGCGCCGATGGCGGGGGCGGATCGGAGCAATCCGAGGCCCGACGCACCCACGTGCAGGATGTCCGCTGCGTAGATCGGCAGCAGCGCCACGGCACCGCCGAACAGCACGGAGAACATGTCCAGGGTCAGCGCACCGAGCACCACCTTTTCCCGGAACACGAACCGGACGCCCGAAACCAGCCGCTGGATGATCGGCTCCGTGGCCGGGCGAACTGGCAGGGGCGCGCGTTCGATCCGGAACAGGAAGAGCACGCCGCACGCCGTCAGGATGGCATCGGCGGCGTAGGAAAGGCGCAAGCCGCCCAAGGCGTAGAGGAGGCCGCCCAGGGCCGGGCCGATGACCGCGGCGAGCTGCCAGGCCCCGCTGCGCCAGGTCACTGAGCGTGTGAACAGCACACGCGGAACCACCTCGGCGCCAAGTGCCTGTCTGGCGGGTTGCAGGAAACTCCGCGCCACGCCGCTCATGATGATCACCAGGTAGATCGCCTTCGGCAGCGCCGGTGATCGCGATCCGAGCGCCGCCGGCAGGACCAGCAGGGCAAGCGCGCTCGCGAAGTACACGGTCAACGCCACGATCGCCACGCGCCGTCGGTCGTGGACGTCGGTGATGTGCCCGGCGTACAGCGACATCGCGATGAACGGGACGGCCTCCGCCAACCCGATCAACCCCAGCGCCAGCGGATCCCGCGTCAGCTCGTACATCTGCCAGCCCACGATGGTCCCTTGGATCATCGTCGCCAGCGTCATGCAGACGATGGCCAGCACGTAGCGCCGGAAGTTTGCGATGCGGAGCGGGGCGTACGGGTCGGCGTCCGGCACGCGCGAATCCTAAGCGGGGCACGTCGCCCCTTGCCACTCGCGGCGCTGCGGAGCATCGTGACGGGTCCATCCGCCCATGCCGCGCTCCCGAACCGCGAAACGACCGCCGCGCCCGTGGACTCGCTGGTCCACCAGGCGCCTGCTGCAGCTGCGCCTCAAGGACCTCAACCTGGCCATCGAGGGCACGTGGCTCGAGGATTGCCTGGAGGAGCTCTACGGCGAGCTGTCGGCACGCAAGCTCGTCATCCGGCCACACGCGTGGCTGTCCGATGAATGGTTTTCCCCGGGCGGCGTTCCCGGCATCGCCATCCCGTTCTACCTCGCCCATCCGCGGCTCATGCGCCTGGAACGCGCCCAGCTCCTCGAAGTCGAGGGCGGCACCCACGCCGAGTGCATGAAGATCCTGCGGCACGAGTGCGGACACGCCGTGCAGCACGCCTACGCCCTGCACCGGCGTCGCGAGTGGCAGCGGCTGTTCGGCCGCTCGTCCACGCGTTACCCCGAGGCCTACCGGCCGAACCCGGCCAGCAAGCGCTACGTCCAGCACCTCCGGCGGTGGTACGCCCAGAGTCACCCCGATGAGGACTTCGCCGAGACGTTCGCCGTCTGGTTGCGGCCGCACTCCGACTGGCGGCGGAGGTACGCGGGCTGGCCGGCCCTCCGCAAGCTGCAGTACGTGGATCGCCTGATGAAGGAAATCGCCGGCCAGCAGCCATTGGTTCGGTCGCGCCGGCGCGTGGATCCGCTCCGCACCCTCTCCCGCACGCTGTTCGAGCATTACACGTACCGGCGCGCGCTCTACTCCGCCGAGTTTCCCAAGACGTGGGACACCGACCTCCAGCAGCTGTTCTCCAATGACCCGCGGCTCAGGGGCCGGGAGCCGGCATCCGTTTTCCTCCGCCGTCATCGGTCGTCCATCCGTCGCGTCGTCTCGCGGTGGACGGGCGAGTACCAGTTCACGCTCGACACCGTCCTCGGCGACATGATCGGCCGGTGCCGCGAGCTCCGCCTCCGCGTCGTCGGCCGGGAGCGGCAGGTCCTGACCGATTTCATGGTGCTGCTGACGGCCCGCACCATGGAAATGCTGTCCAAGAAGGGCCGCCGGGACTGGATCGTCCTGTGAAGCCGCTCCGCGTGCTCGCCCTGATGCACCCCGAACTCGTCCCCGGCGACGACCGCCGCCGCCTGTCCCAGCAGGAAGCCGCCGAGTCCAAGACCGAGTACGACGTCGTGCGCACGCTCCGCGCGGCCGGGCACGAGGTCCATCCCCTCGGCGTGCAGTACGAGCTGTTCCCCATCCGCGACGTCATCGACCAGCTCAAGCCCCATATCGTGTTCAACCTGCTTGAGGAGTTCCACGGGGAAGTGCTGTTCGACCAGAACGTGGTGAGCTTCCTCGAACTCCTGCACATGCCCTACACGGGCTGCAACCCGCGCGGGCTCGTCATTTCGCGGGGCAAGGCCCTCTCGAAGAAGCTGGTCGCGTATCACCGCATCCGGGTGCCCGATTTCGCGGTGTTTCCCATCGGACAGAAGGTTCGCCGGCCCGCCCACCTCAAGTTCCCCCTGATCGTCAAGTCGCTCATCGAACACGCCTCCGTCGGGATTGCACGCGCCTCAGTCGTCGATTCCGACGACAAGCTCGCCGAGCGGGTGAGCTTCGTGCATGAACGGCTCGGCACCGACGCCATCGCCGAGCAGTTCATCGAGGGCCGCGAGCTCTACGTGAGTGTGCTCGGCAACGAACGCCTCGCCGTGTTTCCGATCTGGGAGCTCGTCGCCCGGAACCGGGCCGAGGGCGAGCCGCTCATCGCCACGGCCAAGGTCAAGCACGACACGGAGTACCAGGAGCGGCACGGCATCGTCATCGGGCGCGCAGAGATTCCCGCGGAGCTGGCGGCGCGCATGGCACGCGCCGCACGGCGCATCTACAAGATCCTTGAGCTTTCCGGGTACGCGCGGCTCGATTTTCGGCTCGATGCGGCCGGGAACTTCTTCTTCCTGGAGGCCAACCCCAATCCGGAAATCGCCGAGCAGGAGGAGTTCGCCGAGGCGGCGAGTGCGGCAGGCGTCCCCTACCCGGCGCTGCTCGAACGCATCCTCACGCTCGGCCTCAGGCAGAGGCGGCCCGCCTCGATGTGAAGACGGCGGGAGGCCCTTCCGGGTCTCTGCCGCCGTCAGTACTTCAAATAGGGAGTGGCTAGGGACGGGATCGAACCGCCGACACGCGGATTTTCAGTCCGCTGCTCTACCAACTGAGCTACCTAGCCAGAACCATGTAATGTACCGGCCGCTCGAACCGCGGCCAAGCCTGAACGGCTGGGTATCCGTGACTTTCGCCGGGCTGTATGCTTCCTATACACGGTGCCAACCCTTCGAGTCGCATACCAGCAGGAGCTGAGCTCCTTTGGCGAGGAGGCCGCTCGCCAACTATGGGGCGGCGATGCGGACCTTATGCCCCTGCAGGACTTCGGGGACATCGCGACGGCCGTCGCTGCGGGCGCCGCCGATCGCGGCGTCCTCCCCATCGAGCACACCATCCTTGGCTCCGTGCAGTCCAGCCACGACGCCATCGACGCCGCCGCTGGCATTGTGGCCGTCGCCGAGACCGTTGTCCCGTCGCAACTTTGTCTCCTGGGACCGCCGGATACGAAACTCGACGCCGTCGGCGACGTCTTTTGCCACCCCGTCGCGCTCGCCCAGTGCCGCGTGTTCTTCCGCGCAAATCCCCGTATCACGGTCCATTCCGTCCTCGACACGGCCGCGTCGGTTGAGGACGTCGAGAACCTGGCCGATCCGCAGTTTGCCGTCGTCGCGAGCCGGGCCGCCCTGCTCGTCCATCCCCTGGCGGTCGTCGCACCCGACATCCAGGACCGGCCCGATGCACAGACGCGATTCCTCGGCGTGTCGGCCGCTCGTCAGGCGCTGCCCCGCGGAACACCCGCCCGTACCACGTGCCTCGCAACCGTGGAAGATGTGCCGGGGGCCCTCCTCAATACGCTGGCCCCCCTGGCCTCCCACGGGGTCAACATGCGACGGATTGAAGGGCGGCCGACCGGCGTGCCGTGGGTGTATCGCTTTTTCTTCGAGTTCGACCACGAAAGCGGCGATGCGGAAATCGATGCCGTGCTCGCGGAATTGACGGCCGGAGCCAAGGATGTTCGCTGGCTCGGCACGTACCCGCGGTGGAATGCGGGGAGGCGCGGATCGATCGGTTGGCGGTCCGGATCGATTCCGCCCGTCGACTAGCGCCCTGGTTTTCCGGGCCCCCGGCCCACGCGCGCTTTTCCCACGCCCGTTCCGCCCGGCACGCGCGCCGTGATCACCGACTTGATCCCCCCGCGGAGGTTGAAGTCGCCCACCACGGTCATCGTGCGGGGCTTCGCGGCGGACGCCAGGTCGTCGAGGATCGTGTTGACGGCACGTTCATAGAAAATCCCGTCGTTGCGAAAGCTCCACAGGTAGAGCTTGAGGCTCTTCAGCTCGATGCAGCGCCGGTTCGGCACGTAGGTGATCGTGATCGTACCGAAATCCGGCGCACCCCCCTGAAGCGCTTCGAGGTCCGTGGCGTCCGACTCGATCCCTCCCACCGGGCAAAGGGACGTGAACTCGGGACATGACATCACGATCTCGTAGTCGCGACCCGGATAGGGGTTTGCGAACGTCTCCAGCAGGTCGGGGCGTGGCATTCGTTATCCGCCACGAAGGCGCCGCGACGCTTCATCGAGCCGCCGGCGTTCCTCCAGCGTCAGGCTGTCCAGCCCCTGGCGCGAAATCTTGTCGAGCAGCTCGTCGAGCCCCGCTGGATCGCCGTCATGCACGTGCGTTGCCCGCCGGGCTGCTGCCTCGCGCGCCACGGTGGCATTGCTCTGCGCAACGATATCGTCCTCGTGGCGCTGCGCCCTGGGATGCGCCCGCGGCACCGCTCGCGGCATCTCGTCGGGCTCGTCGGGCACTTGCGACATCCCCTCCCGCAACCGCTTCAGGTCCAGCGAACCGGCTGTTCGCAAGTATGCCCATGCCGCCACGATCCCGCCCGCATGGGCCAGGAATGCAGCGGCGGCATCCGGAGGGCCTGCGGCGATGCCGACGGCGAGGATCAATGCCGTTCCCCCTACCGTCAGCCAGCCGGCCGACACCGAGATGGCTCCGATCCGCAGGGGCGGCTCGCCACCGCTCAGCGACGCGAAGGCGAGGATCACGCCCATGGCCGGGCCTGCCGCGCCGGCGAGCACCACGTCGGACGGCGCGCCAATCAGGTGCGTAATCCACGCGCCCAGCGCGCACGTAAGGTAGAACCGGACGAACTCGCCACTTCCCCAGCTTCGCTCCAGGCGCGAGCCGAACACGAGCAGGACTGTGGAATTGAGCGCGAGCGGCCACGGCGCATCGTGCACGAGCGTGAACGTCAGCAGCGTCCACCAGCGGTGCCCCAGGTCGGGAGTCGCAAACCCGAGCGCCGACTCCACGTCGCCGGGGGCAAGGACCGAGGCCTGGATGAAGTACAAGCCGAGCGCGGCGACGACGATGCCGCGGGTGACCCATGGCCGGCGGGGTGCGGCGGCCTCGGAAGCGGATATCCGGTCCTGGTGTTCGTCGGTCACCGGAGTCCTGCGGGCGGGGGGAGGCGCAGGGCCAGGCAGCAATCGGCGTGCTGTGTCATCGCCTGCTCGAGCAGGGTGGACCATCTCCGGTCGAGCGTCGGCGCGTCGCCACCCGTCAGGGTCGGGTGCAGCACCACTTCGACGCCGGCGCTCGCCTCGCCAGCCTGCTGGATCACTCGCAGCACCTGTGCGTCCGTCGTGTCGTCGCGGGGAACGAGCACCAGCGCGTGTCGGCGGCCCGCCGCGGCGGACGCCTTGATGGTGCTGATGGCGTGCGCGATGGACGCATCCGGCCCCGTGAATTCCACCGTCACCTGGATGAGCGCGAGTCGTCCCGCAATCTCCCGGATGGCGGCGGGACGCTGGCCGTCCGTGTCGAGCATGACGGGAATGTCACCGGGAATTTCAGCCAGCGCCGCCTGGAGGAACGGCACGTTGGCGAGGGGGTCGCGGCCACCAATTGAGATGGAATGAAACTGCGACCTGCCCAGCTGGCGCTCCAATTCGCGAACGAGCGCCGTGGCCGTGTACATGGTCGCGGTCTCCGCCTCGCCGGCGAACCGGATGAACAGCTGACGGCGTCCGACCCAAAGGCCCTGCGCCTGCACGCCGGACGGGACGCCCGCCAGCGCGGCAGCGGCAATGGGTTTCGATGCGGTCATGCGTTTGCTCCGCCGGAGTGAGCCTGCAGCGCCAGCTGCGCGATACGCTCGCACAGGCCGGGAAAGGAAATGCCATCCGCCGCAGCCGCCTGGGGAATGAGGCTCAGCTCGGTCATCCCAGGCAGCGTATTGGCCTCGAGACAAAGGAATTCTCCCCCCTCGGTCATTCGGAAGTCAATGCGGGCATACCCAGTGAGCTTCAGGACGCGGAACGCGCGCAGCGCGAGGTCCTGTATCGAGTTGGCCTGGTCCGACGTGAGGTCGGCCGGAAACACCTCGCGAGCCATCCCCGGGGTGTACTTGCACTCATAGTCATACAGCTCATGCGCCGGAATGATCTCGCCCACGGGGAGGGCCCGGTCGCCCAGGATGCCAACGGTCAGCTCCCGGCCGGCAACGAACCGTTCCACCATGACCTCGTCGTCGTGCGTGAAGGCCTCGGCAATCGCGCCCGCGAGATCGGGTGGTGACTTGACCAGGGTCAATCCGACGGTCGAGCCTTCTTTCGATGGCTTGACGACCACCGGGATGCCGAGTGTGGACGCAACGTGCTCTGCATACGCCGGGGACTTCCACGCGGTGGTGTCCGCCTTGCGGATCAACTCCCAGTCCGGCGTCGGAACGCCGGCGCTCCGGAACAACCGCTTCGACAAGTCCTTGTCCATCGCCAGCGCGCTCGCGAGGTGGCCGCTGCCCGTGTAGGGCACGCCGGTGAGGTCCAGCAGGGCCTGGATCGTGCCGTCTTCGCCCTGCCCGCCGTGCAGGGCGAGGAACACGAGGTCCGGCCGATGTTCCACCGTGAGTCGTTGCACCGCCGACGGCAGCGTTCGCGCTCCAAGACTGGCAAGGCTCGCCCGGTCCGGCGGCAACGCCCGCATCACGCCGGCCTGCAGCATCGCCGTTTCGTCGCCGGACGTCAGGACTCCGCGGACGGTGTCGATGGCCTCGACATCGTGCCCGCGCTCCCGGAGCGCCCGGGCGATCCGGAGTCCCGACGCCAGTGAGACGTCGCGCTCGGACGACGTGCCTCCCATCAGCACCACGATGCGCATCGGTTACCGCGACATCAGGAACGCCAGGAGATCAGAACGAGTCACGATCCCCAGGATTTCCCCGTTTTCCCGTACGAGAACCGCCGGGTTCGCCTTGGAAAGGACCTTCACGATTGTCTCCACCGGCTGGTCGGCCTCGACGGTCGGATACGGCGAATCCATCACGTCCGCGACGGCCCGATCGAGCACCTTCGCGTCGTCGAGTGCCGCCGCGCTCAGTGCGCTTTCGCTCACCGCGCCAACGCACCCCCCCTTGTCGATCACCGGCACCTGCGACACGTCGTGCACGGTCATCAGCCGCAGGGCCTGCCGCACCGTCGCCGTTGGCGCGACGCTCACGACGCCGGTGGGCGCAGCCCCGTGCTTGGCGTCGAGCAGCTGGCCGAGTGGAGTGCGCGGCTGTTCGAGCATCTGGTTCTCGCGCATCCACTCGTCGTTGTAGAGCTTCGAGAGGTACCGCTCGCCCGTGTCGCACTGGAACGTCACCACGCAGGCGTCGGGGTCGTTCACGCGGCGGGCGACCGTCAGTGCCACGTGCACCAGCAGGCCTGTGGATCCGCCGGAAAACAGCCCTTCTTCGCGGGTCATCCGTCGCGCCATGCTGAACGCATCCCGGTCCACGACGGTCTGGAATTCGTCGATGATCGACATATCCAGTGCCCCGGGAATCTTGTCCTGGCCAACGCCTTCCACCTTGTAGGGGACGCCTTCCACCTTGTTCGTCCCGTTGCTTCGCCAGTACTCCGCGAGGATCGATCCCGCCGGGTCGGCACCCACCACCTGGACCTTCGGGTTCTTGCCTTTCAGGTAGCGCCCCACGCCCGTGATCGTGCCGCCGGTTCCGGCGCCCGCAACGAGGTGCGTCACGCGCCCCTGCGTCTGTTCCCAGATCTCGGGCCCGGTGGTGGCCGTGTGCGCCTCCGGGTTGGCCTCGTTGTAGAACTGGTCCGCCAGCACGGCGTTTGGCGTCTCCTTCGCGATCCGCTTCGCCATCGTCGTGTAGCTGTCCGGATGATCCGGCGGAACAGCGGTCGGCGTGATGATCACTTCCGCGCCGTACGCCTTGAGCAGCCGCACTTTCTCCTGCGACATCTTGTCCGGCATCGTGAAGATGCAACGATATCCCTTGAGGGCGGCGGCCAACGCGAGCCCGACGCCGGTGTTGCCGCTGGTTCCCTCCACGATCGTGCCGCCGGGCTTCAGCCGGCCCTCGCGCTCCGCCCGCTCGATGATCGGGAGCCCGATCCGGTCCTTGATGGAGCCGCCCGGGTTCCGGGATTCGGCCTTCACCCATACGGGTGTCGTAATGCCCCGGGTCACCCGCGTCAGGCGAATCAGCGGCGTCCAGCCGATCGTGTCGAGGACGGACTCGTAGACCCGCAGGTCGCGCGGTGGCGTTGACATGACGGTGCGATGGCGAGGGATGCGGTGAATCTACCGGCGGTCCGGTTCACCGGCGACGTGCGGATCCTCGTGCCGCGCATCGGCGGCCAGTTCGGCCAGCAGCGTCAGCGCCTCGAGTGGCGTCACCTGGTTCACGTCGAGCGACCGCAGCCGTTCCACCACCGGGTGTTCGCGCGTGCCGCCGAACAGGGCGAGTTGGTCGTCCCCCGGCGGGGTGCGACGCACCGCGCCGCCGGCAAGCGCGACGGCCAGCTGCTCCTGCTCAAGCACCGCAAGCAACGCGCGCGCGCGACGCAGCACGGGCTCCGGCAGGCCGGCCAGACGGCCCACCTCGATCCCATAGGACCGGTCCGCGCCTCCCGGCCGGAGGCGATGCAGGAACCGGATGCCCCCGCCGCGCTCCTCCACCGCCACGTTGAAGTTGCGCACGCCCGGCAGCTCGTCCGCGAGCTGCGTCAGTTCGTGGTAGTGTGTCGCGAATACCGTCTTCGCCCCCACGCGGTTGTGCAGGTGCTCACTCACCGCCCATGCGATGCTGACGCCGTCCCACGTGCTCGTCCCACGCCCGATCTCGTCCAGCAACACGAGGCTCCGCGCCGTGGCCGTGTGCAGGATGGCGCTCGTCTCCGACATCTCCACCATGAAGGTCGACTGGCTGCGGACGAGGTTGTCGCTCGCTCCAACCCGCGTGAACACGCGGTCCATTACGCCTATCCGCGCCCGCGTCGCCGGCACGAAGCTCCCGACGTGCGCCATCAGCGCCTGAAGGCCGATCTGGCGGAGCGTCGTGCTCTTCCCCGCCATGTTTGGCCCGGTCAGGATCAGCATCCGCGCATCCGGTGTGAGCGTCACGTCGTTGGGGATGAACTGCTCGCGCGGCATCATGCGCTCCACCACCGGGTGCCGCCCGCCGGTGACCTCGAACTCCGCGCCGTCGTGCATCTCCGGACGCACGTACCGCTCGCGCACGGCAACGTCGGCCAAAGCCGCGGTCACGTCCAGCGTCGCGATCCGCCCGGCAATAGCCTGCAGCCGCACGATCTCGGCGCCCATGTGTCGCCGCAGATCATCGAAAAGGTCATGCTCCAGACGCTCGATGCGTTCCGTGGCATGCAGCACCTTCTCCTCGAACTCCTTCAGCGGCGGCGTGACATACCGTTCCGCCCCCGCGAGCGTTTGCCGCCGCTGGTAGTCCGTCGGCACGAGGTGCGTGTTGGCGTTGGTGACCTCGATGTAGTAGCCGAACACCCGGTTGTGCCCGACCTTCAGCGACCCGATGCCGGTGCGTTCCCGCTCCGACTGCTGCAGCGCCGCAATCGCGTCGCGCCCACCCATCGCAATGCCCCGGAGTTCGTCGAGTTCTTGGTGTGTCCCCCGGGCAATCGTCTCGCCCTCACCGATGACAGCCGGGGGGCGCTCGACGAGCGTCGCCGCCACCCGCGTCGCGAGGTCCGACGCGTCGTCCCACGCCTGAATCACGGCGGCCAGCTCGCCACGCATCAGGGTGCGCGCCAGCGCGTTGGTCACCGAATTGAGGCGGCCCAGCGAGTCGCCAAGCGCCCGTACGTCCCGCGGCGTTGCGCGACCCGCCGCACACTTGGCCGCGAGGCGCTCAACGTCACGCACGCCGTCGAGCGATGCCTGGAGCGCGGCAAGCGCGCCCGGAGCGTCGACGAGGGTCGCGACCGCGTCAAGTCGCGCGTCGATGGCCTCCCGCTCGGTGAGCGGCGCAAGGATCCGGCTCCGCAACAACCGTGCCCCCATCGGCGTCACCGTTCGGTCGAGCACGCTGAGCAGCGTCCCGCCCTCCTGGTCGCCCCGGAGGGAGTCAACGAGCTCGAGGTTTCGCCGCGTCATGTCGTCCAGCGGCATCACGCCGCCGGGACGTTCGATGAACGGCCGCGCAAGATGGGCCAGCCCGGCCGGCTGCAGTTCCCGCAGATACCGGACGAGCGCCCCGGCCACTCCCGCCAGAGCCCCATCATCCGTGCCGAACCCGAGTCCCTCGAGGCTAGCAATGCCGTATTGATCAGCCAGCTCGCGTCCGGCGGGCGCTTCGTCGAACTCCCAGTCCGGTCGTTCCGTTACGAGCACGCCGCTGCCGGTCGTATCGGCGACGAGCGCCCGTGCCGTCGCGCCCACGAGTACCTCCCTGGGACCCAGCCGGGCGAGCGTGGCGCCAAGGTCGGCCACCGGAACCGTCAGCAGGCGGAACTCACCGGTGGAAAGGTCCGCCGCGCCAACAACGGCGCGGTCCGCCCGGCGCGCAACGGCCGCGAGATAGGTGTTGCGCGCGCTGTCCAGCAGGTCGTCCGCGAACGCTGCCCCGGGGGTGACCGTCTCGATGACGGCGCGGCGCACGATGCCCTTGGCCGACTTCGGGTCCTCCACCTGGTCGCAAATCGCCACGCGGTAACCGCGCTCGACGAGTTTTCGGACATAGTCGCCGGCGGCCCGCACCGGCACGCCGGCGAGCGGCACGGCCGCGGCTCCTCCGTTGTTTCGCGCGGTCAGCGTCAGGCCCAGCACCCGCGCAGCCGTCTCGGCGTCGTCGTAGAACATCTCGAAGAAGTCGCCCATCCGGAACATCAGGATGGCATCGCGGTGCCGCGACTTGATCTCGTCGTACTGCTGCATGAGCGGCGTGGCCGGTGTCGCGCTCACGGTCGCTCCGCCTCGACGACGATCGCGGTGAACCGCTGCCGCTTCAGCTTCGTTGCGACGTCGGCCGCCGACTGGCGCGCCGCAAAACGGCCCACCCGCACGCGGTACGGAGACTCCAGCGCGACCCTCGCCTCATACCCGAGCGCCACCAAGCGCGCACGCAGGCGATCGGCCTCCGACCGCGTCCCATACGCGGCCACCTGAACCGTCCACCGGGCCGCTGGCGGTGATGGGCCGCCCGCCCGCGCTCCACGCCCTGACCCCGGTGTGGAGCTGTCGCCCCCCGGGCTCTCCGTCGCGTTGGCTCGGCCGGCGCCTCGCGAACCGGCGCTGGGTGCCTTGGCGTCTGCCGGTTTCCCTTGCTTCGTCGCACTCGCGGCGGCGGCGATGCTGTCTGCCTGCGCGTCTTTCCATCGTTCGCAGGGACGAGCGTCGTAGGCTGTCCGGTTCCGGAGTTCGACCTGGTCCTCGGGCAGGTGCACGAGCGCTGAATCGAACGCGGCGCAGGCAGCTTCCATCCGGCCCTTGCCGAGGTGCAGGCGGCCTGCGTCGGCCGCCGCCCGCGGTCCGACGCCGGTCGGCATGAAGTCGCGCACGATTCGGTCCATCCGGCGGAGGGCCAGGTCGCTGTCCCCGGATGCCAGGTCCTGCCTGGCGAGAGCGTACAGCGCATCGGCGGTGCGCGGATGCGTGGGGTAGTCCACCGTCAGGCGGATCAGGTCCAGGCGCGCATCCGGGGAACGACGCAGCGTTCCGCGCCAGTACAGCGCATCGGCGTAGCCCGCCGCACTCGGGTCGGTGTCCGCCAGCACCGAATCCGCCACGGCCAGCGCGACGGAGTCCTGGCCGGCCTGGACGAGGGATTCGATTCGCGCGGATGGCGTTACGGACGCCTGCCCTGGCAGCCGACCTGCCGCCAACACCATCAGCCCGAACCCGCCGGCCGCGTATGCCGCTGCCTTGCCGATGTGTCGGGTGCGAATTCCCGCCGGTGTCACGCCGTGCGCCCCGTCGGTCGCGTGCGCGCGCACATCGTCAGGAGTAGCGTCACAAGAACTTGCTCGTCCGTCGAGACGCTCGTGTTCTTGAGGGCACTGTCGGCATCCGCGAGCAGGCCAAGCGCTCGGTCGACGCTCCCGAAGTCCCACCGGTCTGCGGTCCGGGTCATCGTCCCCACGGCTTCGCTCCACGGGCGCCCCACAGGTGCGCTCCGCGCCGCGCCCATCATCGTGTAGATCGCGTTCGCGACGTGCCGCGGCGACGTGCGACGCTCGCGCTCCTGCAGCACCACGCCGATCCCCAGCAGGTGCGCCGAAAGCGAGAGCACCATTCCCACGGCCGAGGCCTTGGGCTGTCGGAGCACGACGGGAACGAGCGCCGCGGCAGCACGGCCGTCCCGCGCGCACGCGAGGTCGATCAAGTCGGCCGCCGTCGAGCCCGATGTCACGCCCGTGACCGCGTCGACATGCGTAGTCGTGATCGTCGCGGCGCCGGCGAAGTCCTGCAGCTTGCGTAGCTCGCCGTCGATCAGCGCAAGGTCGGAACCGGTCGCTGCAAACAGCCGCTCGGCGGCCTCCGGCTCGATTGAGGTACCCGCTTGCCGGGCGCGGGCCGAGACCCAGGCGAGCGCGTCTCGCTCATTCAGTGCACCAAGCTCCACCGACGTGGCCTTGCCGACAAGCGTCGCCTCCGTCTTCCATCCGGCCGGCGCCACCAGGATGAGCACCGTCCCGGGAGACGGGTGTTCCAGATACCGGTCCAGGACGGCCCGGACGTCCTTGCGCAGCGCCGAAACCTCTCGCACCACCACGACGCGGCGTGTTGCGAGCATTGGAAGCGCGTCAAGGGCCTGCGCCAGCGTCCCCGCGTCGGTATCGGATCCCCGCAGGAGGTCGACGTTGAACTCCCGGGTGCCCGGATCGGTCAGCGCCGGGACGAACTCCCGGAGACGTTCCTCCTTCAGGAAGTCGTTGTCGCCGAAAAGGAGGTAGACAAGATCCGGCGTCCCGCGGGCGACCGCGTTGTCGAGTGCGTCGAGGGCGGCCAGCGGCATGAACGAAATATAGCCGCCACCGGGATGGCTTCCGACCGTGTGCTCGCACGGTGGAATCGCGCGTCGAGCGCGGACCGGAGTGCCGTTGACGGACGCAGGGGACGGATGGCGGCAAGGGCCATCAGGCCGCGACGCAGCGCGACGTGCAGCCGGGCGCACCGTCGGCAGTTGGCGAGATGTTCGAGCGCCCGGGCGTGCAACGTGGCGGACAATTCGCCTTCGACGAACGCGAGATGATGCTGGCGGAACGCGCGACAGGTCATCTGGCTCCGGGATGCAGGGGGCGTATCAGCTGTACCCCGGGCGCGCCACGGGGGTTCCGGCGCGCGTGCCGGAACCCCCGTTCCCCCAACCGTTCCGCGACGGCCTAGCGCAGTCGTGGCTCGATGATCTCCGCAAACGCGTTTCGCGCGCGGTTCAGCCGGGACTTTACCGTACCGAGGTTGCAGTGCGTGATCTCGGCGATTTCCTCGTAGGAACGTCCTTCGAGTTCACGCAGGACGAACACGTCCCGATGATGCGCGGGAAGCTGTGCCACCGACTCTTCGACCGCTTCCTGAAGGTGACGCTGGCGGAAGGCTTCGTCCGGCTGGGCTCCCGTGTCCTCGAACTCGAGGGGCCGCTCGTCGTCCGTCCACTGTGGGGCAAGCGCGGTGAAAAGCACCAGCGGACTGCGCGACCGGTTGCGAAGCTCGTTCTTCGCGAGGTTCGACGCGATCGTGTACGCCCAGGTGGAGAACTTCTTCGAGCGGTCGAAGCGCGCCAGGTGGCGGTGGATGCGGATGAAGGCTTCCTGGACGAGATCCTCGGACCGCTCCCGGTCACCGACGATGCGGTACACGAAGTTCAGCAGCCGAAGCTGGTATCGGTTGACCAGGACCTCGAAGGCGCGAGTATCGCCCGTCAGGTGGGCCTGCACCAGCGTGTTGTCCGGAAGGTCGTTCAGCTCCGCGCGCGACGGTGCCGCTGTTCGGAGCGCTTCGCGTGTTCTGGCAGTGGCCTGCACCATGGATGGCCCCAGTGGCGTGATTGGCGACATGCCAACCCGCGATAGGTAGGTGCAGGCTACGTGCCACACAGATCTGACACGACGAATATCAGCCTATATGGTTGTTGGACAATGGCTTATAGATATATCGCTCTTTATGACAGTCTATATAAACAGCACAAGATTCCGGGAAAGTGGACATGAGATTTGGACACTTGGCTGCCCGGGAACCGCCGCCGATCACTGGCTGCAGCGAAACCCTGCCGCGAAGAGAATCGCGATGATGCTCTTCGCATCCGTGATCTCCCCATTTCCGATTTGCCGAAGTGCCGCCGACATCGGGGTCCGCGTGATTTCGATGAACTCGTCCCGCTCGCGGCGGCTCTCCCCCATCGTGAGGCCCGTCGCCATGAACAGGTGAATGCGCTCGTCGCTGAACCCGGGCGTCGTGAAGATCGTCGTCAGGTGCGTCACGTTCGCCGCCGTGCAGCC
The DNA here is from genome assembly GCA_034716715.1 of Gemmatimonadota bacterium. Lineage (GTDB taxonomy): Bacteria > Gemmatimonadota > Gemmatimonadetes > Gemmatimonadales > Gemmatimonadaceae > Fen-1231. The sequence goes on from JAYEKC010000026.1 coordinate 65,501, forward strand.
GGTTTCTTCGAGCAGCTCCCGCCGGGCGCATTCCGCGGGAGGTTCATTGGGCTCGAGCCGGCCGGCGGGGATTTCCGTCAGCCATGCGCCGGCTGCGTGTCGGTACTGCCGTAGCAGCAGGAGCTCGGGATCCGGGCCGGCGGGGTCGCCCAGAAACGGGAGCACGGCGGATGCGCCGGGATGCCTGACCACGTCGAGCGTTCCGGATGATCCATCCGGAAATCGCACCGTATCCTCGTCGACGCGGATGATGCGGCCGTCGTGCAGACGCCGGGTGCGGATTGTGCCGGAACCTCGCCCGAGGGATGTCATGCGTCGAGCGTGTCGCTTTCCCCGGGTGCCGGACAGGACACGCGCGTGTGCAGCCCCTCCAGCGCTTGCTGCAGGGCGGCCTGCGAATCCGGTTCGCCGTGGACGAGCCAGGTCTTGCGATGGCGTGGCGACTTGCGCCGCACGGCCTCGTGCCAGGCAATCAGCCCCGCGTGGTCGGCGTGGGCGCTGTACCCGTTGAGGACCCCCACCTGCGCGCGCAGCTCCACTTCCACCCCGTAGATCTTGATGACGGGCCGGCGTTCCACGATCCGGCGGCCAAGGGTGTGTTCGGCTTGGAATCCGACGATGAGGATCGTGTTCCGCGGGTCGGAGGCGCCGTGGAGCAGGTGGTGCAGGATCCGGCCCGATTCGGCCATGCCCGACGCCGCAATCACGACCATCGGTCCGCGCCGGTTCATCGCCTCCTTGGATTCGTCCACCGTCTGCGCAAACGACACGAGGTGATTCTGCAACACCCCGGCGGGATGGTCCGCGAACGCGCGGACAAGCGGTTCAGACCGGTCGAACAACTCTTCGTGCCGCACGAAGACGCCGGTGGCCTCGATGGCGAGCGGACTGTCGATGACCACGGGAATCTCGGGAATCAGTCGCTCACGGACGAGCCCATGGATCGCGTAGATGATTTCCTGCGTTCGTCCGACCGCGAACGCCGGGATCAGCACTTTTCCGCCGCGCGCCGCCGTTCCCGCGATGAGTTCGCCAAGGGTCCGGCGTGCGTCGGCGTTTAGCGGGTGCATTCGCCCGCCGTAGGTGCTCTCCATGAGCATGGCGTCAACGTCCTCGGGCGGCACGGGATCGCGTATGATCGCGAGTCCGCGGCGGCCGATGTCGCCACTGAAGGCCAGGCGCCGCACCGCCTCCTCCTCACGCCACTCGAGCACCACCGACGCCGAGCCGAGGATGTGCCCAGCATCGACGAACATGGCGCGAACCCCGGGCGCCACGGGAAACCACGTCCCGTACCCGGTTCCGTGCATCAGGCCGATGGTGCGTTCCACGTCGGCGTGGTCGTACAGTGGCTCGTGGTGCTCGCGGCGGTGCCGGGCGAGAAATTCGGCGTCCTTCTCCTGGATATGCGCGGAGTCCGCGAGCATCACGCGGCAGAGGTCACGCGTCGCGGGGGTCGCGTGGATCACCCCCCGATATCCCTTCCGGACCAGGTACGGAAGCCGGCCAGCGTGATCGATGTGCGCGTGGGAGAGCACGATGGCGTCGATCGCGTCGACCGCGGCCGGCAATTGCAGGTTCTTCTCGTGGACCTCCGAGCGGCGCCCCTGGAACAGGCCCGCGTCGAGGAGGATAGTCCGGCCGGCCACCTGCACGACATGGCACGAGCCCGTGACCTCGCGCGCGGCGCCGCGAAACGTGATGCGCATCGCCTGCTGGCTCGCTCGGTGGCCTGCCGCGATCAGGCCGATTCCGCGCGTCGCGCAAACACGATGATGACGCGCTCCGCGCCTTGCGACAGGAGCTCCGGCTGCCAGCCGCTTCGGCTGCGCTCGTTCAGCAGGTCCGTGATCGCGTCTTCGTCGTCACGGGTGCGCCGGCTTAGCCGGACGACGACGGCCTGATATTCTTTCATCCCGGCGAAGATACTAGACTCTTGTACATGCCCACCACCCCGCCTTTCGCGAACCTCACGGTCCTTCATCATCCGCTGATCCGCCACAAGGTCACGATGCTTCGCGACCGGACCACGCCGACCAAGATTTTCAAGGAACTGGTGGATGAAATCGCGATGTTGATGGCGTACGAGGCCACGGCCGACCTTGCGCTCGAGCCGTGTGAGGTGGAGACGCCCATGGAACGGACCGTCGGCGCGCGCGTTGCCGGCAAGAAGCTCGTGCTGGTTCCGATTCTCCGGGCGGGACTCGGAATGGTCGAGGGCATCTTGCGGCTCATCCCGTCCGCGCGGGTCGGTCACATCGGCTTGTACCGCGACCACGAGTCCCTGCGCCCGGTCGACTACTACTTCAAGATTCCCGGCGACGCTGAAGAGCGGGAGTTCTTTGTGCTCGACCCGATGCTTGCCACGGGCGGAAGTGCCGTCGCCGCGGTCAGTCGTCTCAAGGCCGCCGGGGCGCGTCGGATCCGGTTCCTTTGCCTCGTTGCTGCTCCCTCCGGGGTATCGGCGCTCCTGCAGGCGCACCCCGACGTTCCCGTCATGGCCGCGGCTCTTGACCGCGAGCTCAACGGCAGTGGCTACATCCTGCCGGGTCTCGGCGACGCAGGCGACCGCTTGTTCGGAACTCGCTGACAGGCGGACGAAGACGAGGACCGGCGCCTCACGGCGAGGTGCTCCGTTACGCGTCGCGAACAGTCACATTCTCTGTTGCATTCGCGTACACTTGTTTGCAAACACGTGGCGGCCTACCTTTTCGCCCGACCGCCGTCGCGTCCCGCCAGAAGGTTGGCCTCGCCAAGCCGGCCGCACCTTCCATTCACGCCGCAGACGACTCGATGCTCATCAACCTGCTGCCCGATTTCTTCGCGGTGCTGCAGAGCGCCGAGCCCGAGGCCGCATATCGCCGGTATCTGGAGGCGCATCGTCCGCTGCTCGATGCGTACTGGCACAACTACGTCATCGAGCCCGTCGGACCGCAGTTTGATGAAGTTGTCCGGGACGTCGTGCGCGCCGACCGGGACGATCTTCGCGCCATGCTCGCGAGGACCGATGTCGTTACGCTGGCCCGCGAGACGATCCTTCGGTGCCGGACGCTCCTGCAGATGGACGCGGACGTGGACGTCGTGCTGATGGTGGGCGTTGGCGCCGCCAATGCCGGCGAGTTGGTCGTGAACGGCCGGGCTGCCGCCTTTGCGTGCCTCGAACACTTCACGAGCGTGGCCACTCCATCCACGAGGAGCCTCGGCCTCGACCCCGAGCTGCTTCCCATGTGGCTCGCGCACGAGCTGGCCCACGGCGTGAGGTACACCTCGCCCGACAGCCGAAGCGAGCTTCGCGACATCGTGGCGGCGTCCGGCGGCTATTACTCCTACTGGGATACCGGCCGTCGTGCCACCCTCCGCGAGCACCTCGTCAACGAAGGCCTCGCCGTGCACGCGGCGCGCCAGTTGAGCCCGGGCCACGCAACGTGGGAGTACTACGGCTACGAGCGCCGGCAGTTCGCCCGCGTCAGGGAGCTCGAGGGCGTGCTGGTGCGGGCCGTTGCGGACGATCTCGACCGTGCCGGGCTGGGGTTGCGGTTGCGGTACCTCTCGGGCGGCATGAGCGATGCCGCGCGCACGGTGCACCGGTACGTGCTCCCGGAGCGCTGCGGCTATTACGTCGGTGCCCGCATGGTGGAGGCGGCGGTCGCGGAGATGGGGCTGGCTCGTGCCCTCCGGGCGTCGGCAGCCGAGCTCACCGCCGTTTCCAGCGCGGCGCGCACCGCCTGACGGGCTTACTTGCCGACACAAAACGTCGAGAAGACCCTCGTCAGGACGTCGTCTGCAGTCACCGGCCCGATGAGCTCGTCGAGGGCGTGAATCGCGCCCCGAACGTGCGTCGCGCAAATCGTCACCGGCAGGGCATTTCCCGTCCAGCAAGCCAGGAAAGCCTGCACTTCGTCTTGCGCGTGTTCCAGCGCCGCGCGCTGGCGCGCCGTGAGAGCGGCACCGGGCGACAGATCCTCGCTGCCCGCCGCCCGTCCCACCGCCGCCATCACGCGAGCCCAGAGGACGTCGAGGCCGGCGCCGGTGTGTGTGCTCACGCCCACGAGACCACCTTCGGCGTTCTGGCGTGGCGCCTCGTCCCCGGGCTCGGCGAGGTCACGCTTCGTCCAGACGGGAATCACCTCCCCGTTGCTCCACGCACCCAACGCGTCCACGACGCGCGCGAGCGCCTCGTGCTCTTCCGCGCACGCCATCACCACGCTTGCCGCCCTCAAATAGCGCTCGCTCACCTCGATCCCAAGGCGTTCGATGGGCTCCGGATTCGCCCGCAGCCCCGCCGTGTCGACGAACCGAACGGGCCACGGCTCCGCATCGACGAGCACTTCCACCGCGTCTCGCGTCGTTCCCGGTTGGTCGCTCACGATTGCGCGCGCTTCGCCAACCAAGGCGTTCAGGAGGGACGACTTTCCCGCGTTGGGCGGCCCGGCCAGCACCACCAGCGCTCCGTCGCGCGCAATGGGCCCCGCGGGAGCGGCCCGCACGATCGACCGCAATCCCGCCAGGAGGCCTTCGGCGCACGCGGTGATCGCGTCCCGGTGCACCGCACCCTGGTCTTCTTCGGGGAAGTCGATGTCGTAGGCAAGGAGGGCGTCGAGCTCGATCGCCGAATCCCGGAGCGCACCAAACAGGCGCGACAGCGTTCCTGAAAGGGCGCCAAGGGCCGCCCGATGGGCCGATCGGGTGCGCGCATCCACCAAGGCGCCGACGGCTTCCGCCTGGGCAAGGTCGAGGCGCCCATTGAGCAGGGCACGTTCCGTGAACTCGCCCGGAAGGGCTTCGCGGGCTCCGGCGGCGATGCACGCGTCGCGAACCGCCGTCGGGCCGGACGTACCGCCGTGCACATGAAGCTCGACAACCGGCTCCCCGGTGTACGAACCTCCCTCGGGAAAGAACGCAGCCATGGCATCGTCGAGGAGTCGCTCCTCGGCGTCGGGTTCATGCACGCGACAGCGCTCGAGCCTTCTCGGGGCGCGGGGCCATGGCGCCACCACTCGCCGCGCAACGCGCTCGGCGTCCGGTCCGCTCAGCCTGATGATCGCCACCGCGCCCCGCCCGGGCGCCGTCGCGATGGCCACGATCGTGTCGTCGCGGACCCGCGGCGGCCGGCCGGTCGTGTCCGGGCCGCTACGGTTTGGCCTGCGCCTTCCGCCGTTCATTGGCGATCATCCACTGCTGCGGAATCGCCGCGATTTGCTGCACCAGGTAGTAGATGCTGAGGCCCGACGCCGTACTCAGCAGGAACAGCGTGAACATGCCGGGCATCATGTACAGCATCATCGTCGCTTGCGGGTTCTTCGGCATGTTCCGCATGCCAATCCACGAGAGCAGGAACATCGAGGCGCCGGTCAGGATCGGGAGGATGTAGAGCGGATCCCGCAGCGAGATGTCCGACAGCCACAGGAACGGCACTCCACGAAACTCGATCGTGTTCTGGAACACGAAAAACAGCGCGAAGAACACCGGCATCGGGATCAGCGCCGGCAGGCATCCCGAGAGCGCCGAGAACGGGCTCATTCCGTGTTCCTGGTACACGCGCATCAGCTCCTGTTGTTGCTTCGTACGGTCGCTCTTGTAGCGCTCCTGCACCGCCATCAGCTCGGGCTGGATGCGCTGCAGCCGGATGCTCGAGCGCATCGCGCTCTGGTTCAGCGGCCAGAGCAGGATGCGGATCGCCAGGCCGAAGATGACCAGCACCCAGCCATAGTCGAGCTGCACCACCTGCTTGAGCCAGAGCATCAGCCGCATGACGATGGTGGCGAACGGCTGGACGACGGGCTGCATGAATCCGCCATACGGATTCGCGGTCTCGAATTCCCGCCCGAGCGCCCGCATGCGCTCCCACGCCTGGGGTCCGGCGTACAACTCGAACTGGGTCCGCCCGTCGACGAGCGGAACGACGACCGTCCCCGTTCCCCGTGTGGCGAGCTTGCTGTCGCGGCGCCCGCCGGTCGCCTGAAGTTCGGCGAACGGAGTGGAGTCGCTCTGCGACAGGATCCCGACCACGAAGTACTTGCTTTTCGCCACCGCCCACGACAGCGGCCCCGGCACCAGCTTGCGTTCGCCGGGATCCAGGCTGGCGAACGTCACGGCCTGTGCACCGCGCGCGATGGGCTTCGCCGCGAACGCCAGGTGCCGGATGTCGTCAAGCGTGTCCGCTTCCTGCGACACGAATCCGCCCGGCAGGTCGACCAGCAGGAAGGCCCGCCCGGGGATGTCCGTCGCGACGCGCACCGTCGAGAGGTATCCGCTGTCCTGCTGGTATTCGATCGTGGTCCGCGGAACGCCGGCGGTCGACTCGAAGCGCGTCGTACCGCTCGCGGCGCGAGCCGAGAACGACGCACGTCCCAGGTCGACGGTGTCGCCGCCAACGAGGATTCGGTAGCGAAGAAGCGGCGCGCCGGCGTCCTCGAGCACGGCCGTCTCGCCGCGACGAGACGGCGCAAACGAGCGAAACTTCGGCATGCGAACGGCTACGGGCGTGGCCCCGCGCGTGGAGAAGTCAAGCTCCGCGTCCGCGGACTTCACCCGCACCGTGTCGGCCGCCGCAACCGCGGCCAGGTCGTCTTCCTCGCGGCTGCCCGCGCTGCGAATGGCGGGGACGGGGGCCGGGGTGGCCGCCGCTGGTTGCTGGCGCGTGGAACTCATGCTGTCGGCGCCCACGGGTGCGGGGACGGTCGGAGCCGGTCGCGTCGGGAAGAGCATCGGCGTCACGACGAGCACGACGCCGGTCAGCAGGAGAGCCAGGAAGAGCCGCTTTTCCATTCTTATCGCGGTTAACTCACGGAACCGGGTCGTAGCCGCCCGGCGTAAAGGGGTGACATCGTGCAATCCGCCGCATCGCCAGCCAGGTGCCGCGCATGGCGCCGTGTTTCTCGAGCGCTTCGATCGCGTAGGCAGAACACGACGGAAAGTATCGACACGACGGCGGAAGCATCGGCCCGATGCTCACCTGGTACGCCCGAACCATGAGGATGAGCACATGGCGAACCGGCGACATCACCGCTCCGCCCGGCGGCAAAGGGCCAGTAGCTCCTCCCGAAGCCCTGCAAACGAGGCTTCATACGCGGGCGGCAACGCAATGACCACGAGGTCGGCCGGTGACGTTGCACCGCCGCCGACTCGCTCGACCCGTACGATTTCCCGCAGGCGGCGTTTCACGAGGTTGCGCGCCACCGCCGTGTGCCCGTGGCGCGGAACGATCACCCCGACTCGCGAGGCGCTCGTATCGGCAGGACCAATCCGAAGTTCGAGCACGCGTCCACGTATCCGGCGTCCGCTCGCGCGGACACGAGCAAGATCCCGCCCGCGCGTCAGCCGCCGCGTTCGCGGGAAGCCGAATCCGTCAGGCTCCGGCGTACTTCGACGGAAGCTTGACCGTCAGGCGCCGACGTCCCTTCTTGCGGCGCCGGCTCAAGACCTCCCGCCCCCACTTGGTCGACATTCTGGTCCGGAATCCATGCTTGCGAATCCGGCGCTTATTTCTCGGGCGGTACGTCGGCTTTCCCATCACTACTCCTGACAGTTCAGAATCTGGTTCCGGAACAAGCTGCTAAACCTAGCTCTCGCAGCCATATGCATCAAGGCATGGTGCCTTGCTTGCGATCACAACCGTTGACTTATCCACATATCTCGGGTAGGTTCGCTCCCCCCTGTTCCCCACCGCATCCCCTAATGACAATTCCTGCCGCGGAAGCTTGGACTGCGCTCCTGGATCGGGCGCGCCTTGAGCTCCCGCAGCATGTGGTGGATGCGTGGCTGGGGCCGCTCAAGGCCGACGACTACGATGGAAACACCCTCGTATTGACGGCTCCCGACGCCTGGTCGGTCGAGTGGAACGAATCCAAGCACGGCCAAATCCTGGAGTCGCTGGCACCACAGTGTTTTGGACACCCTGTTCGCATCCGGTTTTCCGTTGAACAGGAACGTGTGTCGCGGTCTCAGATGGACCTTTTCGCGCCACAAGATCGTTCGGTTTTAGCGCCATCGAAAGCACATGATAGTGTCACACAGGCAACACTTAATGAGCGCTATATCTTTGCTGAGTTCGTTGTTGGAAAGTCGAACGAACTGGCAGCGGCAGCTGCGTCTGCGGTTGCTGCAGCGCCGGGGAAGACCTACAACCCCTTCTTCATTTACGGAGCGACCGGGCTCGGCAAGACCCATTTGATGCAAGCCATTGCGCACGAAATTCGGGCGCACAACCCATCCTGCAGGATCACGTTTATCACGACCGAGCAGTTCACCAATGACGTGATCACCTCGATTGCAAAGCGCGCCATGGCGGATTTCCGCCGACGCTATCGGGAAACGGACCTCCTTCTCATCGACGACGTTCACTTTCTCGGTGGAAAGGAAACGACGCAGGAAGAGTTCTTTCACACGTTCAACGCCATCTACGAGGCGGGCCGTCAGGTCGTCCTGACCAGTGATCGTTCCCCGGCTGAGATCCCAAGGCTTGAGTCGCGTCTTGTCAGTCGCTTCGAGTGGGGAATGGTGGCCGACATCGCGCAGCCGGACCTCGAGCACCGCATTGCCATCCTGCGCAGAAAGGCGCGCGCCGATCGCCTGGAGCACGCAATCCCGGACGCGGTATTGGAGTTCATCGCCGAAAACGTTCAGGCGAATGTCCGCGAACTCGAGGGTTCGGTCATCAAGCTGCTTGCGTACGCCTCGCTGAGGAATCGTCCGGTCACCCTCGATCTTGCGCGGGAAGCCCTTCGCGACAAGGTCCGGTCCGCAGACGAGTCGCGGGCCCGCCGATCGAGCAGGCACGACCGTTTGCGCGCTGTGCAGCAGCGCGTTGCGCGCGAGTGGGGCGTAACGGTCGAGGGGCTCCAAGCCAAATCCCGAAGCCGAGCCGTCACCATTCCGCGTCAGGTCGCCATGTTCCTGTCCCGCGAGCTGCTTGGCCTGCAACTAGTCGAGATCGGGCAGGCCTTCGGCGGCCGCGATCATTCGACAGTTATCCACAGTCTCGACCGTGTTTCCACAATGCTCACGGAGGACCAGGAATTCCGGACTCGTGTTGAAAGGCTCCGGGAATCGCTGCGGAGTGATGCGTGAGTTCTCTTGAGAACCCTGAATCGCCAATACCGGAGTGTAGTATTACTCGGTGCAATACCGATGTTTTCACCGTTGATCCAACATCAGGTTCGAACTGAAAAGTCCTTATCGTCACAGGAGTTGCATTGCTTTTCAACTTTCCACTCCTTACTACTTCTACTGCGTTTGGCAATTCTTTGATCTCGTAACGGCAGGGTTCCGCAACTCGGGGGGCCCGCCAGCGCCTTTATCAACCTCCCCAGGCACTCGACACCGCAGGAAGGGATCCATGCGCTTCACCATTTCGCGGGAGAAGCTGCAAGAAGGGCTGAACGCGGTCGCAACGGCGGTTCCATCCAAGACCACGCTACCGGTTCTTGCGAACATCCTTCTCCAGACAAGTGATAAGGGGATTCGCCTGTCGGGCACGGATCTGGACATTGCCGTCAGCACTGAAGTGACCGCCGATGTCGAGAGTGCCGGCGGCATCACCATTCCGGCAAAGAAGCTTTCTGAGATTGCGCGCGAACTTCCGCCAGCCCCGGTGAAAATTGCGTCCTCTGGAGATCAGAGGATCACGCTCGATTGTGGGAGGTCGCGATTCAAGCTTCTTGGCCTTCCCAAGAGTGAATTCCCCGCCTTTCCGGCAATCCAGTTCGACAAGGCGAGCCGTGTCCCCTCCGGGGAACTGCAGAAGCTGATTTCACATACGGCGTTTGCCGCATCCACGGAAGAAAGTCGGCCCATCCTGAACGGCGTGCTTTGGGAACTCCAGGGATCCCAGATGCGCATGGTGGCGACGAACGGGCATCGCCTGGCGAAGATGGAACTCCCGGCCAAGGCAGCAGACTCCAAGGCGCGATCGGAGTTCATCGTTCCGCCCAAGGCGCTCGAGCAGATTCGCCGGCTCTTTCCCGCTGAAGAGGAGCTCGAAGTTGCGCACGGAGAAAACCACGTGGGGTTCCGGTCCCCGTTCACCTCGGTGTTTACGCGCCTCATCGAGGGACCGTATCCCGGCTATGAGCAGGTGATCCCGAAGGACAACGACAAGGTCGCGATCGTCGACCGTCAGGCGCTCACCAGTGCCCTCAAGCGAATGTCCGTTGTCGCGTCCGACCAGACTCACCGCATCCGGCTTTCGTTCAATAGCGCCATGCTGAAGTTCAGCGTGAGCACGCCCGACCTCGGCGAGGCGCAGGATGAGCTCCCCGTGCGGTATACGGGGGATCCGCTCGACATCGGGTTCAATGCCGCGTACCTGCTGGAGATACTGCGGTACATGCCCACGGACGAAGTGCGAATGACGTTCAAGGCGCCGGAGCGCGCGGCAACGGTGGAGCCGGAAGGATGGAGTGATCCGGCAAAGTACCTTTGCCTGCTGATGCCCCTGCGCCTTGTGGACTAGCGAACCCGCCGCACGCGGATCTCGGCCGACTGTCGCGCGATTTCCTCGCGCAATGTCGATCGCACCGAGACGTTCACGGTGCTCGTTCCGGAACCCGCGAGGATGTTGCCGGTGGTTGTGGACACGAGAAACGTGAGGGCTCCGGTTCCCTGCCCCGATATGACCGTCGTGTCGGCATTTCTCGCAACTTCCCCGGAGAGGGTCAGGTGCGTGGTGCGGCGAACGATCAGGTGCTCGTCGGGCACGGAATCGGAAACGCCCGCGGCCACGTGGCCGGTCACGATGTAGGTGCGCACGGCATCGATGGCGAGAACGCCGGCCCCCGCACAGCCCGTCGCGCGGCCCGAATCGGACCAGGAGGTACCAACAACCAGCGAATCGGGCATCCGCATCACCAGATCGCGGAGGGCCGCGAGCGCAGATGAGGCGGGGGACGGGCAGGCTGAGAGTGCCGGAGCCCCGCTGGCGCTGAAGATCGGGCCTTGTCCATTCGAGAACGGGCGGGCAACGACGGCGAGCGGAAGGGGAAGTCCGTCGGGGGTTCTCAGGAGTGCGGCGGACGATCCGACCCGCACGCCATCGATGATGCCGGCCACGCCACCCTCCGGTGTGCGTCGGAGCGCGGCGTCCACAAGGAGGATCGTCGAATCAGCTGAGGATGCGCCCCCTGCCAATGTGGTCACCTGGGCGCGCTGCTCGATGGAGTAGGAGTGGGCAAGCAGGTCGGGAGACGGCTTCCAGCTCGCCGACGATGCAGAGGTGGCGACGGGAATCGGCGCGGGCGGCTGCACGGTCTGTCGAGGCACGGACGTGCTGCACGCCAGCCCGAGTGCGCTGGCGACGACGGCCAGCGGCCCGAAAAGCGAGATCCCCGGCCTGTAAGCCGGGTTCTGTCGAAGCGCGATGCTTCGGACGGTCATTTCTCTCGGGATGCGGTCGCCCGCACCCTCCAGCGGCCTACCCGCGACGTCTTTGTCGAAGTGGACAACTTCTCGTCGCCTATTCGGCCTTGCTCCAGCTGGGGTTTGCCGCGCCGCCCGTGTTACCACGGGCGCGGTGGGCTCTTACCCCACCATTTCACCCTTACCCACGCTTTCGCGGGGCGGTCTGTTTTCTGTGGCACTTTCCGTCACGGTTGTGCCCAGGTGTTACCTGGCAGCCTGTCCAGGGAGCCCGGACTTTCCTCGACCGCTGCTCAAGGCAACGGGCGCGACCGTCCGGCCGGGAATCTCGCCTCCGGAACGTAATGCAACCGCTCGGAGAGGGGCAAATCTCCGCGTGCGGACCAAAAGGCACGCACGTGTGACGCTCCTGCAGCAAACGGCCTCGGCGAATGACCGCGGGGTGACGGGTTGGCGCGACTCTGGCGTTCCCCCCAACCTGAGGCTCCCATGAGGGAATCCCCCGGTCGCGCGACCATTCCCCCGGTAGCAACGGTGCTGGATCCGCGTGAACGCGCGGAGGTTGACCGGATCGGCGCCGGTCTCTACCGCGCGGTGCATCGCGAGCGACTCGCCGATGTAATTGCCGACCTGCGACAGCGGCGCGTCAGCGCCGTTGTCCTGTCGACCGCAAGGTGCACTGGAGAAGACCTGGTGCGCACGACCCGCATCGTACGCGACTTCCCCGGTATTCCGACGTTTGCACTGCTTTCACAGCACGGACGGTCGGCTCCGGGAGATGTGCTGGCGGTGGGAAACTGTGGGGTCCGGCACATCATTGACGTGCGTACACCGGCGGGCTGGACCAACCTGCGGCTGGCCATTGCCTCGATGGCGGCCACCGACGGCAACGACGAAGCGGTCGCGAGGATTCTCGACGACGTGGGGGGGCCCGACAGCGACATGGCCGTGTTCGTGCTGGCGCTCTTTGGGGGATACTCGAGTCCGCGAACCGTACGCCAGCTGGCAGCCATACTCGGCGTGCTGGCGAGCACCCTCGTGAGCCGGTTCTATCGCGCCGGACTGCCTGCTCCCAAGCGGTACCTCGCGCTCGCCGGATTGGTTCGAGCTGCCCGGCTGTTCGAGAATCCAGGATTGTCCATCGCCGACGTCGCCAACCACCTCGGGCACTCGTCTCCGCAGAGTTTTGCGCGCCACATTCGGACATACAGCGGCATCCCGGCGGGCGAATTCCGGCGCAGATACGACGGCTGGACGATGCTTCAGCGCTTTCGCGAGGAACTCGTCGTTCCGCATGCGGTGCAGCTGCGAGCCCTGTCTCCGGTCGTGGAGCGTCCGCGCCGCCCGGCGGCACGAGAGCCGGAGGCCACCCTTGCCGGGAGTACGAGCTAGAGTGGCTCCGTCAGGTCGGACGCGGTCGCCAGCGAGAGGACGGGAACGCCCGCGGCCGCAATTGCATCGCGGCCCCCCTCCTCACGGTCAACGACGGCAAGCACGGCGATCACCGTCGCTCCGGCCGCGCGCACCGTAGTAATCGCACGAAGGGCCGATCCGCCGGTCGTGATCACGTCCTCGACGACGACGACCCGATCCGTGGAGCGGAAGGGGCCTTCGATGAGGCGGCCGGTGCCGTGCGCCTTCGGCTCCTTCCGGACCGTGAACGCGCGTACGGGACGGCCACTCGACGCACTGGCATAGGCGATCGCGTATGACACCGGATCCGCGCCGAGCGTAAGGCCACCCACGGAATCCGGATACAGCTGCGCCGCCAACAGGCGGGACAACGCCAGAGGGCCAATGATGGCGAGCCCTTCCGGATGCATCGTCGTGAGGCGCGCGTCCACATATAGGGACGAGGTCCGGCCGGACGCCAGCGTGAACGAGCCGCGTTGGACGGAATGCCGGCGCAGCAGATCGACGAGACGACGCGTTTGGTCCGACACGCTCCGGACGTTACGCGGCGCTACTTTCTCCGTCAATGCGACACCAGCCTGGTGCGGTGCGATGAAGATGCGGGGTGCCGTGAGGCCGTCTGCCGTCGCCCTTGCGTTGGGGGCGACCGGCATCCTGGTGGCCCTCGCCGTGGCGGATCAACACCTCGCCGACGCGGACGGCGCGCGCGCCGTGGTTTGGGCGGCCCTGGCGGTATCAATGGTGGCCGTCGCGATCGTCTTTGCCTACGAACGCCGGCAGGCCCGGCGCATCGAAGATCGATCGCGAGAGCTGGAACAGCTGTCTGCGGAGTTGTATCGCGCGAATCGCGCAAAGGCGGAGTTTCTCGCAAGCGTGTCACACGAACTGCGCACGCCCCTGGCCGCGATCGTGGGCTTCGTGGACCTTCTTCGGGATGGCTCTTACGGGGAACTGACGCCGCGCCAACGTGGTCCTGTCGAGCGAATCGAATCGTCGGCCAACCACCTGCGGGAACTCGTGGAGCAGGTACTTGACCTTGCCAAGATGGCGGCCGGCCGCCTGGAGGTGCACGCCGAGCCCGTTCAGCTTCGCGCGTTCATCATTGACGTGGTGTCGGAGGTTGAGCCGCTTGTCGCGGCCCGGGGACTTGCGTTCAACATCCATGTTCCGGCATCCCTGCCACGCGTGATGACGGACGTCTCGCACCTGCGCCGGATCCTGGTGAACCTGCTGGGGAACGCCATCAAGTTCACCAGCACCGGAAGCGTTGGCGTTCGCGCCGCGCCCGTCAGCGATCACGACCTTGCGGCGGCAACGGGAGCTGCCGGAAGGCGGCCGTTGCTCGGGGCGCACGGGTCCTGGATCGCGGTGCAGGTCACCGACACGGGGGTTGGCATCGCCGAGGCCGACCTGGACCGGATCTTCGAGGACTTCGAGCAGGTGAATGCCGGTCCTCGTGCCGACTCGGAGCGTCGCGGCACGGGGCTGGGCCTGACCATATCCCGCCGTTTGGCGCGGGTGCTCGGGGGGGACATTTCGGTGGCAAGCGAACCCGGCCGGGGCTCGGTGTTCACGCTGTGGCTGCCGGCGGACGCACTGCCCCCCGGCTAGGGCTTGCCGCGGAAAATCCCCTTGACGCGGGAAAGCAGGCCTGGTTCGGAGGCCGCCGGCGCCGGATTGGACGCCAGCGCGTCGGTCAACGCTCCGGCAAAATCCACCACCGAGGGATACCGCGCCTTGGGATCCTTGGACAGGCCACGCATGATCACGGACTCCACGCCGCTGCTGTAGGTGAGTCCCGGCTTCGCCTTGTTCAGCGAAATGGGGGGCTGCGAAAGCAGCTGCGTGAACATTTCGCGCGGCGACTTGGCCGTATACGGCAACACGCCGGTGAGGAGCAGGTACGCGATGCACGCCAGGCTGTATTGGTCGGCGGCCGGCGTGACGATCTCACCGCTGAGGGCCTCGGGTGCTACGTACATGAGCGTCCCGACGAAGAAACCCGCCCGGGTGAGGCGTTCGTCCGGCGTGATGTCGGTTGCTGTCGCGATCCCGAAGTCGAGGAGCTTCACCGTGCGGGATGCCGGGTCGTACATCAGGTTCTCGGGCTTCAGGTCCCGGTGAACAATGTCGTTCGCGTGGGCGGCATGCACGGCGTCGGCAATCTGCCGGACCACGGTGGCCACCTCGTCGGGTGGTAGGGGAGCGCAGCGCTTGGCGTACCCCTCGAGCAGCTCCCCCTCCGCCCACTCGATCGCCAAAAAGTGGAGGCCGTCCTCGGACTGTCCAAGCTCGAGCGTTCGCACCACATTCGGATGCTGGACGCGCGTTCCGAACGAGGCTTCACGAAGGAAGCGCGCCACAGCCGTACGGTCCTGCCGGAGCTTATCCCGCAGGACCTTGAGGGCAACGGTTCCGTGCGTATGATGGGTGGCCCGATACACCGTGGCGGTGCCACCTTCGCCGACGCGTCGTTCCAGGGCGTATCCGGCGATGGTGGCGCCGGCAAGGGGATCACGTGACACGCGGCGAACCTATCGCCGGAACCGGCGCGGAGCAAGCGAACGCCCCGGGATTGGTTGGGGTACGACGCTCATGCCACTACGATTAATTGCAGACATGTCAATTCGTCCCGTCGTCCGCCGCATACGCCCGATCGTGGCAACGGCCGCCCTCCTCCTGGCTGGATGTGGAGGCGGACGCACAGGTGCCCCACCCGGAGGCGCCCCGGCCCCGGGGCCGACCCCGGCACCCCAGCGAAGCTCCCTTGGGCCGCAGGAGTTTGACGCTATCGCCCTGTTCCGGCGGATGGGACTGCTCGGCCGTGGCGCGCCGATGCCGTTCGTGGGGAACGTGTCGTTCTTCGGCTCGGCGACGCCGGACTCCACGCACGTGCTGGTGGCGATCAGCCTGGCGAACGCGTCCCTCACGTTCGCACGGGAGGATGATCGATTCCGGGCCGGATATACGGTCACGATCACGCTGCGAAGCGGCGCCGTCGCCGTGCGGAATATCGAGGCTCACGAGGAAGTGCTCGTGGCCACGTTCCGCGAAACGTCCCGTGGCGACGAAAGTATCCTGTACGAAGAGCTGATGACCGTGCCGCCGGGACGGTACGATTTCACCGTCCGCGTGCGCGACGATGGAAGTGCGAGGGTAAGTGAGGATGCGGCGTCGCTCAACGTGCCACCGCTCGGCGCGGGCGCACTCTCGTCGCCCGTCGCGTTTGCCCGCGCAACCATCCGGTCGAGCACCGCGAGCTTGCCGCAGATCATCGCCAACCCGACGGCGAGCGTGACGTTCGGGCGAGACACCAACGTCACCTTCTTCGTGGAAAGCTACGGCCCCGGAGCCGCCAGCCGCGCGATCCAGTACGCGGTTCGTTCCGACCAGGGCCGCCCCATCTATCGGGACAGTGCGACGCTTGCGCGACGGGGCGAGCTGTACAGCGGCACCGTGGACGTACCCATAGCCAAGGTGGGAATAGGCGCCATGACCCTGAATGTATGGTCCGCGGATCGGGCTGACACCGTGCGAACGCCCTTCTTTGTGGGATTCGGGCCCGACCTTCCGCTCGCGTCGTACGACGAGATGGTCAACTACCTGCGCTGGTTTGCCTCGGGAGCTGACCTTCAGGAGTTGCGGAATGCCCCGCCAGAAGCACGGCCAGCGGCCTGGGCCGAGTTCGTTCGCCAGCACGAAGACCCAAACGGGTCCATGGAACCCATGCGAGACTACTTCCTCCGCATGGTCGACGCCAACACCCGGTTCAAGGAAGAAGCCTCACCGGGGTGGATGACGGATCGGGGGAGGGTGCTGCTGGGCCTCGGGAGGCCGGATCAGGTTTATGAACAAATGAGCCGGGCCCTTGTCCAGGCGGGCCGCCAGCAGGTCTGGGAATACCGCAATCTCAACATTGCGCTCACGTTCTATGACCAGAACGGGTTCGGGCGATGGAAGCTGACGCCATCCAGTGATGCCGAGTTCATGAGCGCGTGGCGGCGTCGCGTCCAGTAACCCGCCGGGAATGCTGGTAGACCATCCCCGGCGCCTGTTCCTGATCGATGGCTACGCGCTCATCTATCGCGCGTTTTTCGCTCTCGGTGAGCAGCAGCTCGTCAGCAGCAAGGGCGAAAACACCGCGATCGCCTATGTCACGCAGGACTTCGTCCGCCGCCTGATCGACCGGCACCAACCGGAGGCGATCGCTTGGGTCGAGGACGCCGGCCGGTCCTTTCGGCACGAGGTCTTTCCCGAGTACAAGGCGACGCGGGAACGCCTCGACCCCGGCCAACGGGCCGATTTCGACACCGGGGTGACCCGGGCGCACGAGATACTCCGCGGATTCCGGATTCCCGTTGTCGCCCTGGACGGCTTCGAGGCGGACGACGTGATCGGGACGCTCGCGACCAAGGCAGCGGCGGAGGGTGTCGAGGCGGTGATCGTCTCGGGCGACAAGGATTTCATGCAATTGGTAAGGCCGGGAATCACAGTGCTGAACCCCTGGCACGGCCGACCGGGGCGGACAACCGAGAAATGGTATGACACGGCCAGTGCTGTCGACCGGCTCGGCGTTGCCCCGGAGCGCGTCGTGGACTACCTCGCGTTGCTCGGCGACACCTCGGACAACATCCCCGGGGTGCGCGGAATCGGGGAGAAGACCGCCCACGCGCTCATCGGCGCATGGGGGCCGCTGGAAAACATGCTGCAGCATCTCGACGAGATTGAACCGAAGCGCGCACGCACCGCCCTTCAGGAACACGCCGCCGAGGGGCGGTTGTCGAAACAGCTGGTGACGATTCGCACCGACCTCGCGGTGGAACCGGATTTCGCGAAGCTGACCGCCCGCGAGCCCGACTGGGTCGCGTTACGCGACGTGTTTGTCGAGCTGGAGTTTCGGGCGCCGGCGCAGGAGGCCGCCACGCGCGCCGGCCAGGCGTTGCCGTCGAAGGGCGGCTCCGCGGCGCCGGAGGTGCATCGCGATTACCGGACGGTGTCGGACGCGCCTGGCGTGGCGCGGCTCGTCGAGCGGGCGAGGGCCGCGGGGCCCATCTGCCTCGACGTTCACGCTGTACCGCTCCGGGAGCCGCCAACCGCGGGCAACCCGCTACGCACACGGCTCGTGGGGCTCGCCATCGCGCTGGCGCCTGGCGATGTGTACTACCTGCCGTTCGCGCATCGCGGTCCGCAGCCATCGGGTGCGAATCACGCGCTGGACTTGGGCGACGTTCCATCGGTGGCGGAATCGGGAGCGGAACCGGAAAATCTCCCCCCTCTTTCGGACGAATCGATGGGGCCCCTGAAGGAGTTGCTGGGGGACGCGGGGGTGTCCAAGTTCGGCCACGACCTGAAACACCAGCTGCTCGTCCTGCGCGCCGCCGACGTCGCACTTCGGGGAATCGACTTCGACCTGATGCTGGCCAGCTACCTGCTGGACCCCGGCCGCCGGTCACACGAACTGGCCGACGTGGCCATCGAGTTTCTGCACCAATCTGTTCCGGCGGCAGAGGAGGTCTTGGGTCGCGGACGTGAACGCAGGGCATATGATGCTCTGTCAACCGATGAAGCCCGCGAGTACGCCGGGGCACGTGCGGACGCGTGCGTTGCATTGAAACCCATTCTGGCCGAGCGACTTCGGGCGGTTGGCGCGGAGAAGCTGCTTGCCACCATGGAACTGCCGCTTCTGTCCGTCCTTGCCGACATGGAGTGGGAGGGTATCCGCGTCGATCTCCCGTGGTTCCACTCGCTGCGGGAGCGGTTCGCGCAGGAACGAGCGCGGGTCGAGGCAGCCGTCTACGAGGCGGCCGGAGAGGAATTCAACGTCAACTCCAACAAGCAGCTCGCTGGCATCCTGTTTGATAGGCTCGGCCTTCCTGTCCGCAAGAAGACGTCGACGGGACCGAGTACCGACGCCACGGTCCTCCAGCAACTCGCGGACGAGGGACACGTGCTTCCGTCGCTCATTCTCGAGTACCGCGAGTTTGCGAAGCTCGAAAGCACGTACCTGGCAACGCTGCCGGAGCTCGTGAATCCGGCTACCGGGCGCATCCATACCACTTACAATCAGGCGGTTACGGCGACGGGCCGTCTCGCGTCAAGCGACCCGAATCTGCAGAACATTCCCGTGCGTAGCGAGCTTGGGCGTGACATTCGCCGCGGGTTCGTACCGCGCCCGGAGTGGATGCTGATGACTGCCGACTACTCACAGGTCGAATTGCGCCTGCTGGCGCACCTGTCCGGCGACCGGGCATTTGTGGAGGCGTTCGAGGCAGGCGGCGACATCCACCGGCAGACCGCGGCCATCATCTTCGGTGCTCCGCTTGATGGAGTGACCCCGGAAATGCGGTCCCAGGCGAAAACCATCAACTTCGCCACCATCTACGGCCAGGGCGCGCACGCGCTTTCACAGCAGCTGAAGGTCGAACACGCCGCCGCGAAAGCTTTCATTGACACGTATTTCGAGCGCTTCGCCGGGGTCCGGGCTTTTCTCGACGCCACCGTGGAGCAGGCGAGAGCTCGCGGGTACGTCGAGACCATCCTTGGACGTCGCCGGTACATTCCCGAGCTCAAGGATCGAAATTTCAATATCCGGTCGTTCGGGGAACGCACAGCCCAGAACTCGCCCATTCAAGGCTCCGCGGCTGACCTTATCAAGGTCGCGATGATTTCAATCGCCCGCGCGATCGGGGTCGCGGGGATGCGCGCGCGCATGCTGCTTCAGGTACACGATGAGCTGGTGTTCGAGGCACCACGGGACGAATTACCGAAACTGCGCGAACTCGTCACCGAAGCCATGACCACGGCCGTGCCCCTTCGCGTGCCCCTGGTCGTGGATGTTGGGGTTGGCATGAACTGGGTCGAAGCCAAGGCCTGATGGCTGTCAAAACGTTGCAGAGTGCGTCAACACGATGCGAAACGAACGTCACTTCGTGATGCCATCGCGGCACCTTGGTGACGGAAGCTGTTGTGTTATACTGTCTTACGGTGTGGTACGAGCACGGCCCCCTGCTTGCCTACCACAGGAGACTGCGTGACGGACTGACTTTCGCAAACGCAGGAGCAATTGTGATGTCGATCACCCCCACCTTGATTCGTAGTGAGGCCGACCTGCGCTTGCCCGACAGAAATGGGCCGGGCGGCTTTACGCTCATCGAACTCCTGATTGTGGTCGTTATCATCGGCATACTCGCAGCCATCGCGATTCCCAAGTTCCAGAACACAAAGGGAAAGGCGAACGCCGCCGCTCTCAAGACCGACCTGCGCAACCTGTCAACGGCCGAAGAGGCGTATTTCTTCGAGCACGCGGCCTACACCACGGATACCAGCCTGCTGGCGTACCGCACCTCACCTGGCGTCGTCCTTTCCATAGTCGACGCCACGGCGTCTGGATGGTCCGCCAAGGCAACGCACCCCGCCTCGTTCCCGCTGACCTGCGCGCTGTTTGCCGGCAGCGTTACGGCGGTGCCGCCCGCAACGACGGAAGGCGTGATCAGCTGCCAGTGATGCCGCCCGCAGAAGCGCGAGCGATCAAGTGGGCCGAGTTCCCCCGGTGGCGTGACGGTGTGGTGCATGCGATGCAGGGAGGTCTTTGGCTTCATCGTCACACGTGGCGCGGGCATCCCATGGCACACCTGGTATCCGCCGACAGACCCGGGCTGGAGCGTGTCGGTCGGAGCCTCGGCCTGCATCCGGCGCGGTTGCAGTTCCGGCCCATCAAGCACCCCGACACGGGCAAGGCCGAGCCCGCCTGGCATTGGGACCTGGTCGGACCCTGGCTTCCCCCGCGCGAGCAGACGCGGCGCTAGCCTGGAGCGTCGAGCGACCGGCCAAGGCTCGCCGGTGCGGCCCGTGACCCCCCGAGTAGCGCCAGCGCCAGAAGCGTGAGGACGTACGGTGTTGCAAGGGCGAGGTTGTAGGGAATCGTCGTTCCGGAAGCCTGTACGACGAACTGCAGCGAACTCGCGATACCGAACAACAGCGAGCCAAGGATGACGCCCGCTGGGGTCCACCGCCCGAGGGCCACCACGGCGATCGCGATGAACCCGCGTCCGGCGGACATGTTGTCGGTGAACGTCCCGGCCTGTGCCACGACCAGTGTTGCCCCACCGAGACCGGCAAACAGTCCGGACGCCATGATGGCGGCCGTTTGAATTGCTGCGGGCCTCTTCCCCACCGTCCGCAGGGCGCCGGGGTCCTCGCCGGCGGCCCGCAAGGAAAGTCCGCCGATCGTGCGGTACAGGAACCAGGCAACGCCGAGCCCCGCTCCGTAGAACAGGTAGGTGGGAAAAGGTTGTGCGAATGCCGGACCGATGACGGGGATTGCGGCGAGTCCCGGGATGCGCAGCGCCGGAAGCGTTGCGACGTGCGGCGTCTCGAGCGTGGTGGAGTACAACGCATGGTTCAGGGTGGCACTGAGGCCGAGGGCCAGCATGCTGATCGCCGTCCCCGCGAGAACCTGCTGGGCCCGAAATCGAACGACGACCAG
Source organism: Gemmatimonadota bacterium (assembly GCA_034716715.1). GTDB lineage: Bacteria > Gemmatimonadota > Gemmatimonadetes > Gemmatimonadales > Gemmatimonadaceae > Fen-1231. The sequence goes on from JAYEKC010000026.1 coordinate 86,754, forward strand.
GGCGAACAGCCCGGTGACAATCACCCCGGTGATGGCACCCGCAGCGAGCCCTGCAGATGGCCCGGCGGCGCTGGCCGCAATGAACGAAGCGAGGGCCGCGAGGCACATGGCGCCCTCGATCCCGATGTTGAGCACTCCGGAGCGCTCGACGATGAGTTCCCCGATGGCGGCCAGGCCAATCGGCGTTGCCGCGCGGATTGCTGCGTCAACGAGGTCGGATGGAAGGCCGCTCATCTGGCGCCCTCTTCCCCGACGAGGCGATGCCCCGCCGGCAGCATCAGGAGTCCGAGTATCACAAGGGCTGCGACAACCGAGGCCATTTCCGCGGGCACGCCGGCGTCACGCTGCACCGCGTCGGCACCTGCACCCAGGGCCCCGAAGAACACGGCTGCTGCCCCAACGCCGGCGGGCCGAAGCCCGCCAAGGAGCGCAACGGCGATGGCGGTGTACCCATATCCCGGCGAGAGGCCCTCGTACAACGCGTAGGTGACTCCGTTCGCCTCGCCAAAACCAGCCACGCCGGCAATTCCACCGCTGATGATCAGGGCGAGCGTCCGGACGTGATTGGCCGACACCCCGCCGGCGCTCTCGGCGGCCCGGGCATTCAATCCGACGGCTCTGGCACGGAAGCCGGCCGCGGTCCGGTCGAAGATCCAGGCGGCCGCAACGCACGCGACAACCGCGAAAACGAACCCGAGATGCAGGCGTTCGCCCACAACCAGCTGGGGCAGCCGCCCGGCTGCCGGAAGGACGGCGGACTGCGGGTAAGAGTGTGTTGGTTCCTGTAGCGGTCCGCGCACGAGGTAGCCCACGAGATTCGCCGCCACGAAGTTGAGGAGCAGCGTGCTGACGACTTCGGGGACGGCAAAGCGGGTGCGGAGCCACGCGGCAAGCGCGGCCCACGATGCGCCACCCGCAATGCCGGCCAGCAGGCCCCCGCACAGCACGACCGGCGGCGGGAAGTCGGCCAGGAAGAGGGTGGCCGCAACGCTCGCCGTTGCACCAGCCAGAAACTGTCCGTCCGCGCCAATGTTGAGGACGCCTGCCCGGAACGCCACCGCCACCGCGATGCCGAGCAGCGCCAGCGGAGTCGCGCGCTTCAGGGTCGCAGACACGATCGCAGAGGTGCTGCCAAAGGCTCCCCGCCAGGCCGCATCACCGACACGAGCCACGTCGAAGCCTGCCAGGTTCAGCACCACGGCGGCGACACCCACCGCGACCAGGACCAGCAGGATGGACACACCGGCCCGCGGCAGCGCGACGCGCATCACGCAGCTGCTACCATCGCGGCGCCGATCGCCGCCAGGTTGTTCGCGACCCGGCTCACGGCCCCGGCGTGGCACACCACGATGCGGTCCGCCACGGCCAGCAACTCTTCCACGTCGCTGGAGTACCACACGACGGCCGCACCCCGGCGGCAAGCGGCGCGGAGGAAATCGCGGATCATCAGCGTGGCGCGAACGTCCAGACCCCGGGTTGGGTTTTCGGCAACCACGGCCTGCGGGTCGTCGGCGAGCTCACGCGCGAGCACGAAGCGCTGCTGGTTTCCGCCCGACAACGCACCTGCCGGCAAACGCTCGCTGCCCCCGCGAATGTCGAACGCTTTGATGGCCGCCCGTGTCTGTTGATCCACCATCGTCCAGTCGATCATGCCTCGGCGCCTTCCGATGCCACGCAGAAGGAAGTTCTCCCGAAGCGTCAGCTCGTCGATCAAGGCGTCCCGGCCGCGATCCTCCGGCACGAAGCCCACGCGCCGGGGAATCTCTACGGACCCGCGCGTGGGACGGAGACGGCCGGCCATCAGGCGCAGCAGGTCTGCC
>JAYEKC010000027.1:0-5868 GCA_034716715.1 Gemmatimonadota bacterium
CATCAGGCAGGTCACCGCCGGCGGCGAGGGCGTGTGGATGCTCGGCGGCCTCTTCACCGACGAATGGAAGTCGAGCGACACGTTCTCGCAACGCAACGAGACCGACCAGCGGTCGGTGCAGGAGTCGAACGCAAACGTCCAGGGCATGTACCGGGCCATCCCCCGCGTGCGGAACGCGTCGCGTGAGGCGCTCAACGCGTTGATTACGTACCAGCCCGACTCGACATGGAAGCAGGCCCAGATGTTCATGGCCATGGGCCTCGCCGAGTTGATGCTGGCCGAGAACTTCTGCAACGGCGTGCCGCTGAGCGACGGCTCCACGGGCGTGCCGGTGTACGGCCCAGCGCTCACCAACGCCGAGCTTCTCGCGGCGGCGTCGGCGCACTTCGACACGGCGCTCACCAAGGCCGTGCCCGCGTCGCTCGCGGCAGCCTCCACCATCGCGACGACGTCGAAGATCCTGCAGGCACGCGCCAAGCTCGACCTCGGCCAGGGTGCGGCGGCGGCGGCGCTCGTGAACGGCATCGCGACGACCTACACCGACAACATCGTAACCTACTCGCTCACCACCGCCGACAACCAGATCTGGTCGCTGAACAACAGCGCCAAGCGCTGGACGGTGGGCGACAGCTTCGACGTGACCGGGTTGATCAAGAATGCCATCCCGTTCGCGTCGGCGAACGACCCGCGACTCAAGGTCACCGGGTCCACGCTCGGCACCTCGGCGTCCGGAAGGGGCTTCGACGGCGCCACGAACCTGATCGTACAGGGACTCTACGCCCGCAGCGACGCCGCCTGGATCGCGTCGGGGCTCGACGCCCGGCTCATCGAGGCGGAAGTGAAGCTGCAGGCGCAGGACATACCGGGGACGATGACCATCCTCAACGCCCTGCGCACGGCGACGCAGAAGCTGACGCCGAGCTTCACGTCGCCGGTGATGGCGGCGCTGGCCACGCCCGCCACGCAGGATGCGGCGGTGACGACGTTCTTCCGCGAGAAGGCGTTCTGGCAGTTCAGCCGCGGGTTCCGGCTGAACGACCTGCGTCGGCAGATGCGGCAGTACAACCGCACGCAGGACAACGTCTTCCCGACCGGCTCCTTCTTCAAGGGCGGGAACTACGGTTCGGACGTGAACTTCCCGGTGACGACCGACGAGTACAACAACCCGAACTTCAAGGGGTGCCTCGACCGGAAGCCGTAACGCTCGCCGCGGCGAGGCTCGTTCGGCGGTCGCCGGCGGACGAGTGAACGGGGCGGGGGGGGGGGGGGGGCCCCCCCCCCCCCCCCGGCGTGGGCCTTGGCCCACGCCGCCCCGTTCGTTGTTCACGTGTCCGGGCGCGGCGCGCTCGCCCCCGGCGATCGCCGTGCCGCTACAGCTTGTCGAGTCCCCGCAACAGCGTCGCGAAGAAGTTCACGCTGGTGGCGTAGCCCGCCACGCTCACGCGCTCGTTCACGCCGTGGACGCGCGCCTCGTCGCCCTCGCCGAGCGGGATGGCCAGGAAGCGGAACACCTTGTCGGAATGCGCACCCCAGTACTTCGCGTCGGTGCCGCCGAACACGAGGTACGGAATCACCGGGGTCGCCGTGCCTGGCGTGAGCGAGCGGATGGCGTCGCCGATGGCGGCGTACGCCTTCGAGTGGACGTCCGACACGGGGGACGGGTCCACGGCGGCGCTGTCGATCTGCTCCACGGTGATGAGCGGGTCGGCAATCACGCGCCGCACGTGCTCCTTCACGCTCGCCACCGTTTCACCGGGGCGGATGCGGAAATTCACGATCGCGGTGGCCTCGGGCGGCAGCACGTTGTCCTTCACGCCGGCCGAAAGCATCGTCGGCGCCGTGGTGGTATGCAGCAGCGCCGCACCCATGGGCGTCCGGCTCATGGCCTTCGTGAGCAGCGGGCCCGTGAGCCAGAGGTTGGCGATGGCCATCCGGGGCGCGAACGGCAGGTACGGCGCCGCCGCCTCCAGCATGCCCCGCGTAGGGCCGGCCAGCGCGTACGGGAACTGGTTGGCCTCGAGGGCGGCCACCGCGCGGCTCACGGCGCCCACGGCCGTGCGTGCCGGCGGCATGGACGAATGGCCACCTTGCGCCGTGGCCCGGAGCCGCAAGGTCACGTAGCCCTTCTCGGCGATGCCGACGATGGCCACCTTGCCGGGAATACCTGGGACCAGGCCCGTGGCCATGAATCCCCCCTCGTCGATCACGAGCGCGGGCTTCACCCCGCGCGAGACGAGCAGGTCGACGATCTTGCGCGCGCCGTACAGCCCGCCCACTTCCTCGTCGTGGCCGAACGTAAAGTAGATCGTGCGCGACGGCTTGTACCCCGACCCGATCAGCGCCTCGGCGGCCTCGAGCACGGAGAGCACGGTGGTCTTGTCGTCGAGCGTGCCGCGGCCCCATACGTACCCGTCGGCCACGTCGCCGGAGAAGGGGTCGTGCTGCCACTCCTTCAGGTTGGCGTCGGGCACCGGGACGACGTCCATGTGGCCCATGATCACGACCGGCGCGAGCGTGGTGTCCTGGCCCCGCCACGTGTACAGCAGGCTGAGCCCGTTCACGTTCTCGCGCGTGAGCGTGGCGGTCGCCTTCGGAAACGACTTCGCGAGGAACTCGTGCAGCCCGCGGAACGCGGCCGTGTCGATGGGGCCGCCGGACGCGTACGAGACGGTCTTGTAGCGCACGGCGCCCGCGAGGTGGGCCACGGCGGTGGCGCTGTCGAGCCGGACCTGCGGCCCCGCGGCGTCACGCGCCGGAGGCGGGGCGGGGACGCGCAGCGTACGCACGACCGCTACGCCACAGACGATGACGACCACGCCGACGACGAGCAGCGCGAAACGCTTCACGGAAATCTCCCGGTGGTGGTGCGGGGAAAGCTACTTCTGTTTCGCGATGATCTTGTCCTTGATCTTCTCGTACGCCGCCTTCGTCAGGATCTTCTTCGCCACGAGGTCGTCCTTGCCCTTGTACGGGCGGCCGGCGATGATCTTGTCCGAGATCTTGTCGCCGATCCCGGCGAGCGTCATCAGCTGGTCCTTGGTGGCGCTGTTGAGGTCGACCATGTCGGCCTTCGCGACCTTCTGGGCGGACGCGCCGGCGCCCTGGGCGGTGGATGCGGACTTGGCAGGCGCCGGGGCCGGCGCCTTGGTGGCCCCTTTGGCGCCGGCGCCCTGGGCGACCGCGGCTCCGGAAATGGCGACGAGCAGTGCGGTCACGCGGATGATGCGGTTCAGCATTGGTGATGTCCTCCCTGGTGGTGTCCAACCGGACGGGCCCGGTGGGCGTATGAAGGGCGTGGGGCCGGCGCACGCTGACGCCAGTGCCCCGCACGTGTCAATTTTCCGCATCCCCCATTAACAGACGGTGTCAATCGTGCGCCTTTCGCCCCGCCTCCTCGCCCTCGCCGCCGGTGCGGCCCTCGCGTCGACCCTTGTGCCCGGCCGGGCTGCGTCCCAGTCGCCCTTTGATGGCCTGAAGGCCCGTTCCATCGGGCCCGCCGTGATGGGCGGCCGCATCCAGGACATCGAGGTCGACCCGCGCGACGGATCCACGATCTACGTGGCCGCGGCCACGGGCGGCATCTGGAAGACCACCAACCACGGCATCACCTGGGCGCCGATCTTCGAGGGCCAGCCCGACAACGCGTTCGGCGACCTCGCCATCTTCCCCGGCGACTCGCGCGTCATCTGGGCCGGCACGGGGGAACAGAACAACCGCCAAAGCTCGTCGTGGGGCGGCGGCGTGTATCGCTCCACCGATGCGGGCGCCACCTGGACGTTCGTCGGCCTGAAGAACACCGCGGCCATCGGGCGCGTGCTCGCGCACCCCACCGACGCCAACGTGGCCTGGGTGGCCGCCATCGGAAACCTGTGGAAGCCCTCGACCGACCGCGGCCTCTACAAGACGACCGACGGCGGGAAGACGTGGAACAAGGTCCTCTACGTGGACTCGCTCACGGGTGTCACCGAGGTCGTGATGGACCCCCGCGACCCGAACGTCCTGTACGCGGCCACGTACCAGCGGCTCCGCAGCGCGTTCGGGTTCAACGGGGGCGGCCCCGGCAGTGCGGTGTGGAAGTCCACCGATGGCGGCACGAGCTGGCGGAGGATTGAGAACGGCCTCCCCGCCGGCGACAAGGGACGCACCGGCCTCGCCATCGCGCGGTCGAACCCGAACATCCTCATCGCCACGATCGAGCACTCCACGGGCACGGGCACGTACCGCACCGAGGACGGCGGGGAGACGTGGCGGCGGATGAGCGGCTCCAACCCCCGGCCGATGTACTTCAGCAAGCCGTACATCGACCCGACCAACGACCTGCGCGTGTGGGAGCTCGGCCTGCAGCCGAGCCGCAGCGAGGACGGCGGCGCCACGTTCCGCACCATGCCCAACTCGCCGACGTACGACCTCGGCCTCAAGGACGACCATCACGTGCTCTGGGCCGACCCGGCGAACAACCGGCACCTGCTGCTCGGCGGCGACGGCGGCCTGCACGAAAGCTGGGATATGGGCATCACGTACCAGCGCATCAACAACTTCGCCGTGGGGCAGTTCTACCGCGTGGCCGTGGATGATCGCGACCCCTACTGGATCTACGGGGGCATGCAGGACGCGCACTCGTGGATGGGTCCCAGCGCGACGAGCCACTGGCTTGGCATCCTGAACGCCGATTGGGCGCAGATCGGGTTCAGCGACGGCACGGGGCAGGCGGTGGACCTCAAGGGCCCGCGCTACGTGTACTCCACGTCGAGCGGCGGCAACATCACCCGCGTCGACGTCGTCACGGGCGACCGCCTGGACATCCAGCCCCAGGCGCCCGCCGGCGAGTCGTACCGCTACGACTGGACGGCGCCGGTGGTGGCGTCGCGGCACACGGCGGGCACGGTATACCTCGGCGCGAACAAGCTGCTCGTCTCGAAGGACTTCGGCTCCACGTGGACGGCCACGAAGGACCTGACGCGCAGCATCAATCGTGACACGCTGCGCATGGCCGACGGCATGCTCAACAGCGACATCCGGCTGTCGCGCAACGACGGCGACTCGTTCAGCGAGATCACGATGGTGGCCGAGTCGCCGCTTGACCCGCTGGTGCTGTGGGTGGGCACCGACGACGGCAACGTCCAGCTCACGCGCGACGGCGGCAAGACGTGGGCCGAGCTCAGCGCGAACATCACGGGCGTGAAGAACGGCACGTTCGTGGACCGCATCGTTGCCTCGGCGGCGGGGCGGGGCACGGCCGTGGTGACGTTCGACGGCCACCGCGGCGGCGACTTCGCGCCGCATGCGTTCCGCACGACGGACTTCGGGAAGACCTGGACGTCCGTCACCGACGGCTTCGCGCCCGACGCGCCGCTGCGCAGCATCGCGGAGTACCCCGGCAAGGCGAATATCCTGTTTGCCGGCACCGAGCGGCACTTCTACTACAGCGTGGATTCCGGCGCGCACTGGACACGCCTCACGGCCAACCTGCCCACCACGCGCTACGACGACATCGTCGTGCAGCCGCGCACGAAGGACATCGTGATCGGCACGCACGGGCGGAGCATCTGGGTGCTCGACGACGCGACGCCGTTCGCCGAGTGGACGCCGCAGGTGGCGGCCAAGCGCGCGCACCTCTTCACGCCGCACACGGCCACGCTGGTGCTCTACCGCGCCGACGTGTCCACCGCGGCGCACGCGATCTACGCGGCGGAGAACCCCGCCGAAGGGGCGACGTTCACGTATTACCTGTCGCGGCCCGCGCAGGAGGTGAAGTTCACCGTGACCAACGCGGCCGGGAAGGTCGTACGCGAACTGACCGCCCCGGGCACGGCCGGCATCGTGCAGCGCATCAACTGGGACCTGCGGTATCCGGCGGCGGGTGGTTTC
>JAYEKC010000028.1:0-5859 GCA_034716715.1 Gemmatimonadota bacterium
TAAACCGCGTTTGCGTCCCAGATGACGTAGATGCCAGTCGCGCCGATCAGATCGCCAAGGTGAAGATCTGAGAATCGACGAAAGTGAACCGGAATCGTATACATGGCTGGTTCGTGCTAGCTAACGATTATTGGGTTGCGAGAGGTTGTCAGGAAGCTGTCTTCTGTTGATTCCGCCCGCAACATATGCCTGAACCGAATCCGGTCACGTAGATGGCCAACTCCCTGCAGCGCCCTGCTTAGCGCCGCCGCGCGGAGTCGGCCGCGGCTGCGTTAGGCTGCGAAGCACGCCACCTAAGACCGCGCGCGGGAGGAGGGGGTTGGGAACCGGCATCCGGTGCGCGGCGGCCTGGACCGTCGGGCGGTGCGAGCATGTCGAGTGGGCTCCGGACGCCCATACCGCCACGGTTGAGCACATGGGTGTAAAGCATGGTCGTTGAGACATCGCGATGGCCCAGGAGTTCCTGCACGGTCCGGATGTCGTAGCCGGATTCAAGCAGGTGGGTCGCGAACGAGTGTCGCAGCGTGTGCGACGTGACGCGCTTGGCGACTCCCGCGCGCGCCGCCGCCTCCTTGATCTCGCGCTGGATGACCGTGCGGTGAATATGGTGGCGCAGCAACTTGCCGGTCCGTGCGTCGGAATACAGCCGGACGGCCGGGAACAGCCACATCCACCGCCAGTCGCCGATGGCGGACGGCGACTTGCGCGCAAACGCGTCGGGCAGGGCCACGAACCCGTGCCCGCGCATGGCGTCGCGCAGCCGCATCTTCCGCACCCGGTCGATCTGCCGCTCGACCTCGTCGACCAGCGACGCGGGAAGCATGGTCACCCGGTCGCGATTGCCCTTCCCTTCCCGGATCACGATCTCGCGCCGGTCGGTGTCCACATCCTTGATCCTGAGCGCCACGGCCTCGCCGACCCGCAGCCCGCCGCCGTACATGAGCGCCAGGATGATCGCCGCCCGCCCCCGGGCGTGCCCGAGCACCGCCACGACTTCCTCGCGCGACAACACGGTCGGGCGCCGGACGGGCTTCCGGGCCCGGACGGCGTTGCCAAGTGAGCCGAGCGGCTGCTGCAGCACCTCGCGGTAGAGGAAGAGCAGGGCGGCGAGCGCCTGGTTCTGCGTCGACGCGGCCACCCGCGAGCGGGTCGCCAGATGGGTGAGGAATGCGGTGACCTCGCGGTCGCCCAGGTCGCGCGGGTGACGTCTGCCGCAGAACAGTACGTAACGCCGGATCCAGGACCGGTAGGTCGCGACGGTGCGCGGGCTGGCACGCCTCACCTGCAGGCGATCGGTCACCTGTTGCAGCAACCGCGGCGTCGGTGGGCCCGGGGTCGGCGTCATGCACGCAACTTGAGGCGCGTGGGCGCTCCGTGCGACATCAAATCGTTGCACGGACACGCATTCGATGGCGGGACGGCGCTCAAGCACAAAAAAAAGGGCCCTACATCCCTTCGGTTTTCGCGGGCCGATCACCGCGCCCACGTCCTGCCTCGCGGCCTACGCCGCCACCTCCTTCGCCGGCGCGCCGGCGCCAACCGGCGTGGCGACAGGCGCTCGCCCCGCACTTCGCGGAAACCCGCGAGCTGCGTGCGCACCGCGGTGTCGAGCTCGGTGAGCGCTGCGTCAAGCTGCTGGCGCCCGTCGCTCGCGTTCACTGCGCCGAAATCCTCCGGGTGGGCATCCAGGTACTGCTGGACGCGGCGGAATGCCTCGCCGCGGTGCTGCTGCTTTTTCTTCATGGTCCCCTCCGGGGATTGAAGAAAGGGTCGACGCGCCGTGAGGAACCCCCGCCGGCCGGCGCGCCCGAAACGCCGGCCGGCGGCGCGTCACCGCGGGACTCTCCCCCCGCCGACCACCACCACGAGCGCGTCCCCAACGGGCCGCTCGCCCGCCGGGTCCGACGGCGAGTTCACCACCTTCCCGTCCACCACGAGCGTCGTGGACCCGCCGCCGTCGAAGTTCATTGCGTCCCACGCCCCGAGCTTCTTCACGAAGTCGGCGAGCTCGACGAGCGTCATCCCCGCGCTGGCCGCCTGGCGGCCATCCACGCTCACGAGGTAGAGCGTCGCGCTGTCGCGGCTGAACCCCACCGCGCTCCGCGGGTGCCGCACCTCGGCGTTGCTCGACAGCGTGCCCTCGCTCCACGCGGCCCGCGCCGCCACGTTCCGGCCGTCCCGGAGGATGCGCGGCCAGCCGCCGATGAGCAGCCGCGGGGAGACGTCGGGCCCCTCGCCCGCGCGCGACGCCGCGCGCAGCACGATGCGCACCGTGTCGCCCGGAGCAAACTTCGCCACCGTGTTGGCCCGCGGCCCGTACGCCGAGAGGACGGCCGTGCCCGCGGGGATCGCGTTGCCGCCGCGCCGCCGCACCGCGCCGTCCTGCACGTACACGGCCGTGTCGCCGCGTCTGGCCACGAACCGGAGCGGCGACTCGGCCAGCGCGCGCGCCGAATCGCGTGGCGTGGCGCCCATCCGGTCGGTGAAGAGCACCGACGTCTCGCCGCCCGAGCGCGGCAGGAAGTTCACCGCGAGCACCGGAATCACGTCGGCGCCGTGGATGGCCGTACCGTCGAGCACGAACCGGTCCATCATCGGCCGCCCCCGCGCGTCCACCGCGAAGTGCGTGCGCACGTTGGCGAAGGCGTCGTACGGCGAGTCGCTGCCGCGCATGCCCTTCCACCACTCGCCCGCGATCACCTGGTTGTTCTCGTTCTCGCCGGTGCGGACGTTGAAGAAGTCGCCGTTGATGGCGGCGAGCACCCGCGCCGGCTGGCGGGCGGCCATTGCCGAAACCTTCTCGCGGGCCACGAGCGAGTCCATCGCGCGCACGTGACGGAGCTCGCAGCCGCAGGCGCGCAGGTTGATCGCGGCAACGTCGGCCGTCCACGGCCCGGCAGGGTCCTCCACGTGCGTCCACGTGACGCCCGGAGCGACGGCGTGCCTTGCCGCTGCGTAGCGGGTAGGCGCCAGTCGTCCGGATGCGGCGGCGTAGGCCGTCCCGGCCGCCGCGCCGCCCGCCCGCCCCCCCGCCGCGTACAGCCAGTACGGCTTCGACGCCGCGGCGAACCGCTCGGCCTCCGCATCCCACTTCACCATCAGCGCGTCCGTCGTCCCCTGCTCCACGGCCGCCCGCAGGTCCGCCGTGCCCGCGAGCCGCTCGAGCGACGGCCGCCACTCGAACTCCTTCAGGTGCCGCTGGCGGATCACGGCGAGCATCGTCACGCCCACGCGCACCGGCCGGATGCGGTTGCGGTCGGTCACCACCACGTGGATCATCGGCACCGGCCCCGCGCCGCCGTGCTTCTGGCCCTTCTCGATTTCGCGCGTCACGGCCTCGAAGCGCACGCCGCGCAGTTCGAGCGCGTTCAGTTCGGCGGCGACGTCGGCCGCGTCGGTGAGCCACGGCGCGCCGATGAGCTGGAACGGCGCGTCGGTGCCGCGCCCCTCGCTGAGGTTGGTGCCCTCGAAGAACACCGTCCCGGGATACAGCAGCGCCGCGTCGAGCGACTTGATGTTCGGCGACGGGTTCCGCCACGCGAGGCCCGTCTCGTCGTACCACATCGAGCGCGTGTAGCCCCGCATCGGCACCACCTGCACGTCCCCCGCGTCCACCAGCTTCGTGCCCGTGAGGAACCGGATGAGCTCGCCCGGCGTGAGGCCGTAGCGCAGGGCCACCGGAAACTGGCCGACGAACGACGCGAACGGCGGCTCGAGGATGTTCCCCTCCACGCGGTCGGCGCGGATGGGGTCGGGCCGGTCGAGCACGATGAACGGCACGCGCGCCTTCACCGCCGCCGCGGTCAGGGCCATGGTCCATTCATAGGTGTAGACCCGCGCACCGACGTCCTGGATGTCGTAGAGCAGCACGTCCACGTCCCTCAGCATCTCGGGCGTGGGAACGCGCGTGGCGCCGTACAGCGAGTAGATGGGCACGCCGGTCGCCGAGTCCACCGTGGATTCGACGCGCTCCCCGGCCTGGGCCTCTCCGCGCAGCCCGTGCTCGGGGCCGAACAGGGCAGTGAGCCGGACCCCGGGCGAGCGGAAGAGCAGGTCGATGGAGCTCGTGCCGTCGCGGCCGCGGCCGGAGTGGTTAGTGATCAGCCCGACCCGCTTGCCGCGCACGAGGTGGATGGAGTCCGAGAGCAGGACCTCGATGCCGGGCACGACGCCGGGGGGAGCCTGGCTCTGGGCGGCCTGGGCGCCAAGAGAGAGGCAGAGGAGACAAGCGGCGAGTCGCATGAGGGGGATATTATAGAAGGGATGCCTACCCTGAAGCTCGAAAAGGCCGGGGCGCCGGCCACGCCGCCCGCCCCGCGTGCCCTGCCGGGCGACCGTTTCGCGCGGAACCCCGGCACCCCGCTCGACCTCGACCGCGTGCTCGCCCTGCGCGTGAACCGCAGCGCCGTGGAGCGCCGCGCCGCCACCATTCCCACCCGCCGCACCGTCAAGAAGCAGTGGCAGGCCGCGTGGCTCCTCCGGGCCGTCACGCTCATCGACCTCACCACGCTCTCCGGCGACGACACCCCGGGCAACGTGCGCCGGCTCTGCGCCAAGGCCATGCGCCCCTTCCGCGACGACCTCACCCACACGCTCGGCGTGGAGGACCTGCACGTCACCTGCGGCGCCGTGTGCGTGTACCACGCCCTCGTGCCCACCGCCGTCGAGGCGCTGTACGGCTCCGGGATCCCGGTCGCGGCCGTGAGCACCGGCTTTCCCGCCGGCCTCTCCCCGCTTTCCACCCGGATCACCGAGGTGGAGGAGAGCGTGGCCGCGGGCGCGCAGGAGATCGACATCGTCATCACCCGCGGACACGTGCTCACGGGCAACTGGGACGCGCTGTACGACGAGGTCCGCGCCTTCCGCGACGCCTGCGGCGACGCACACATGAAGGCGATCCTTGGCACCGGCGACCTCGCGACGCTCACCAACGTGGCGCGTGCGTCGATGGTGGCGATGATGGCCGGCGCCGACTTCATCAAGACGAGCACGGGCAAGGAAGGCGTGAACGCCACGCTGCCGGTGTCGCTCGTGATGGTGCGCATGATCCGCGACTACTTCGAGCAGACCGGCCACGCCGTGGGCTACAAGCCCGCGGGCGGCATCCGGACGGCGAAGAACGCCCTCGAGTACCTGTACCTGATGAAGGAGGAACTCGGCGAGCGCTGGATGCGGAAGGATCTCTTCCGCTTCGGCGCGTCGGGCCTCCTCACCGACATCGAGCGCCAGCTCGACCACTTTGCGAGCGGCCGCTACGCCGCCGCCCACCGCGAGCCCATGGTATGAGTTCCACCATCCCCGAGATCTTCGAGACGATGGAGTACGGGCCCGCCCCCGAGGGCGACAAGCCCGCGCTCGACTGGATCGCCGCGCACAAGGCGACGTTCGGCCACCTGATCGACGGCGCGTTCACCAGGCCGGCCAAGGGTACGCAGTTCTTCGACGTCATCAATCCGTCCACGGGCGGCACGCTCGCCCGCGTCACGCAGGGCACCAAGGCCGACGTGGACGCGGCGGTGAAGGCCGCCCGCAAGGCCCTCCCGGCCTGGCAGGCGCTCGGCCCGCACGGCCGCGCCAAGCACGTCTACGCCCTCGCCCGCGCCGTGCAGCGCCACTCGCGCCTCCTCGCCGTGCTCGAGGCGATGGACAACGGCAAGAGCATCCGCGAGACGCGCGACCTCGACATCCCGCTGGTCGCCCGCCACCTGTACCACCACGCCGGCTGGGCGCAGCTCCTCGAGACGGAGTTCGCCGGCTACACGGCCGCGGGCGTCGTGGGCCAGATCATCCCGTGGAACTTCCCGCTCCTGATGATGGCGTGGAAGGTCGCGCCCGCGCTCGCGGCCGGCTGCACGATCG
>JAYEKC010000029.1:0-843 GCA_034716715.1 Gemmatimonadota bacterium
ACCGGGGGGGGGCCCCCCGTTTTGGCGGGGGGCCCCGCCGGCCCCACCCCCCGAGAGGAATCGCAATGCGCAACCTGATCTCTCGCGTCGCTGCCGCTGCTTCGGCCGGGCTGCTCCTGGCGGCCTGCCAGAACCGGAACGCGCTCGACGTGCCCAACCTCAACAACCCCGACATCGAGCGCACGTACTCGACCCCGGCAGGCGTCGAGGCCGTGATCAGCACCACCTACCAGCAGCTCTGGACAGCCATGGTCGGCTGCACGGGCTGCATCAACACCGAGGCACACTGCCTCTCGCTCGAAAACTACTCCGAGCTGAACAACTTCAGCATGAACGTCCGCTCGCTCATGCCCCGCGGCCCGGTGATCAACGACCGGACCGGCAACGCGGGCCTCAACGGCGTGTACGGCGCCGCCGAGCGGGCCGCCCGCAGCGCGGCCAACGGGATGCAGGCGCTCGCACGCCTGAAGGCAGCAAGCGTCACGTCGCCGCCCAATGCCCTCGGGTCGCCCGCCCAGGACGCACGCGCGCGTGCCTTCGGGTTCTTCACCACGGGCATCGCGCTCGGCGCGCTGGCCATCTCGTACGACTCGGCCGCCATCATCACGCCGAGCACGCCGAGCGACTCGATCCCGGGGCTCTCGAGCTACGTGGACGTGATGAAGACGGCGCTGGCGATGTTCGACTCGGCGGCCGCCGTGGCCGGCAGTCCCGACGCCACGAACGTCGGCAACGCAACCGGCAGCGGCTACCCCCTGCCCAACACGTGGATCTACCAGAACGCCGTGTCGCAGGCGGACTTCATCCGCCTGGTCAAGACGTACAAGGCGCGGTACCGCGCCG
>JAYEKC010000029.1:853-5848 GCA_034716715.1 Gemmatimonadota bacterium
TGGCGCGCACGCCCGCCGACCGGGCGGCGGTGGACTGGAACGCCGTGATCGCCGAGGCGCAGGCCGGCATCACGTCCGACTTCAAGATCACGATCTCCACGTCGCAGGGCTGGAACGCCTCCTACGACGTGGCGCAGATGTACTCGCAGGGCTGGAGCGGCATGTCCATGATGATCTACGGCATGGCCGACACATCCGGCGCGTACGCCAACTTCATCGCGTCGCCCCTCGGCTCCCGCGACGGCGCGTTCCTCATCCGGACGCCCGACAAGCGGTTCCCGGCCGGGGCCACGCGCGCCGCCCAGCAGGCCAACAGCCCGCTACCATTGCCGACCGGCCAGTACTTCGCCAACCAGGCAGCCGGCGACGACAACCCGGTCTCCGGCTACGGCTTCTCGTTCTACCAGCACCGCCGCTGGTATCCCATCCGCGCGGCCAGCAACAACGGCCCCTACACCGCGATCAATAAGGTCGAGATGGACATGCTGATCGCCGAGGGGTACATCCGCCAGAGCAAGTTCACGGAAGCCGCCGCCCTGATCGACGCGTCGCGCGCCCGGAACGGGCTGCCCTCGATCGGCACCATCACGAGCGTGTCCCAGGCGATCGCCGGTGGCAACGCCTGCGTCCCGCGCGTGCCCCAGCCGCCGGGATTCAACACGGTGGCGTGCGGCAACATCATGGAAGCGATGAAGTGGGAGAAGCGGATGGAAACCGCGTACTCCTGCCAGTTCATGTGCTGGTACACGGACGCGCGCGGATGGGGCGACCTCCCGGCCGGAACCGCCGTGATGTTCCCCGTCCCTTATCAGGAGATGGACGCGCGCGTGCAGGCGTTCTACAGCTTTGGCGGAGGCAACGCGGCCAGTGCGGCGAAAGGCACGTACGGCTTCTAGCCGGCGCGTCGTCGGCGCGTTCGCGTGCGCCGGTGCGTTCGCCCTCCTGCAGGGGTGCTACGAGACCCTGCCGGTGGAACAGGGCGTCGCGCCGGTGGCCGAGCGCGTGCAGTTCACGTTGAACGACCAGGGCCGCCTGGCCCTGGCCGGCAAGCTGGGTCCTGCCGTGGACAAGGTCGAGGGATCGGTGCTGCAGGTAGGCAGCGACGCCTACGACCTCAGCGTCAGCGGCATCGTGCAGATCGGCGGCAACAGGTCACTCTGGAACGGGGAGCGCGTGAGCGTGCAGCGGGACTACGTGTCGGGGTTTGCGGTCAAGCACCTCAGCCGGACGCGCACGGCCCTCCTGGTCGGCGGGATCACCGCCGGCATGCTCGCGTTCATCTTCGGCCGCGACTTGTTGCTCGGCGGCGGCGGAGTCGAGCCGTCGCCGACCACCGAGCCGGGCCCATTGTCGCTGCGCGGCATGCCATGAACCGAAAACTCCACAACTTCTCAATCGAGCCTGGAGCAAGTCAGATGCGAACGCCTCGAATCGCCATCCTCCTCAGTGCCGTCCTCGCACTCGCCGGCTGCACCGCCGACCCGACGGGCAGCCCGAAGACGCACGCGCCGCCGCCCCTGGCATACGTCCGCTACTACAACGCCATCGGGGACACGCTGCCGCTCGACTTCCGCCCGATCGACAACGTCGAGTACTCGCAGCCGTTCCTCGCCACGCCGTTCCGCGCCCAGGGGCTCGGCGGCTACCAGGGCTACAGCACGGGAGCGCGCAAGATCCGCGTGTTCCCCAACTCAACCGACCTCGCGACCACGACGTCGGTCCTGTTCGACACGACCATCACGCTCGAAGCCGGCAAGTACTACACGTTCACCCACGTGGGCTACGCCCGCGCCGGCGCCTCGCCGAAGCAGAAGATGTGGGTGACCGAAGACGCGTTCCCCACCGTGGCAACCGGGAACATCGCCGTCCGCGTGGTGCACGTGGGGCCCGACCTCGGGAACGTGGACGTGTACATCACGAGCTCCGCGTCGGAGGCCCTGCCGGCCACGCCCGCGTTCGCAAACGTGTCGTTCCAGTCGCAGGCGGCGTACGTGCAGCGCGCCACCGGCGCCCTGTTCATGAGCGTGTATGCGGCCGGCAATCGCACGACGCCCCTCATCGCGGCGACGGCGATGAGCGCCGGCACGGCCAGCGACGGATACTTCAGCGCCATCGGCGGCTCGGGACAGTCCGGCACGGTGGCCACGGCCATGATCTACTCGAAAGCGACGGCGGGGAGCTCCGCCGCCGTGGCGTCGGGCAGCAGCGCCAACCTGACGCCGAGGATCTACTACTGGATTGACAAGCAGCCACAGTAGGGTTCGTGCGCAGGCGGCCCGCGCCGTCCTGATCGCGGCGCTCGCCATCGGCGCGCCGATTCCGTGCCCCGCGCAGGTCCTGCGGGGCACGGTGCACGTTTCGGGCAGCGACCGCACCGTCGCGGACGCCCGCATCGCCGCGGTGGACACCGCCGGCAACCTCCTGAACGAAGTCGTGAGCGACAGCAGTGGCGGGTTCGTGCTCCGGATCGCCACGTCGCTCCCGTTCCGCATCGAGGCCCGCAAGATCGGCGTCGAGCCGTCGTATTCCGGGTACATGCGGGCCGCCCCAACCGACACCCTCGACCTGGAAATCGGCGTCCCGACCGACGTGGCCGATCTGCCGAAGGTCGAGGTGCCCGGCACGCCGTCGAAGTCGGCGAATGAGCTGGCGTACGAGGACGCGCTTCGCCACGGGTGGAAGGTCTACTCGCCGGACCGCGTGGCCCGGCTCCGCGAGCGCTATCGCGACTTCACGGACATGCTGCGCGCCCTGCAGGTGGAGGGCATCCGCATCAACCGGCCCGGCGACTGCGTGCAGAACACGCATTTCAACAACCGGTGCCTCACGTACGTCATCGACGGCGTGCCCGCGGGGCCCTACCTGATGGTGCAGCCCTCGGACATCTACTTCTTCGCCGTCATCTCCGCCTCCGAATCGGCCGTGCGGTGGGGCAACCGCGCGCCGTGGGGCGCCATCGTCATCTACACGCGGATGAACGGCGACCGTACCAAGCCGTAGCCGCCCTACTTGATGCCGAGCTTCTGCTGCACGAGGCTGGCGATGCGCCGTTCGAACTCGCCCGTTGACGCGCACCGCATCTGGCGGTCGCGGCCGAACATCGGATCGTTGCCGGCGGCCGTTACGGTGGTGGTGATGATGGAACCGCCCTTGGGCGCGGCCGTAACCGCGCTCACCACCCCCAGCTCCATCTCGAACGTCTCCGCGTTGGGCTGGCTGAGGCTCCCGCCGCAGTCCACGTAGGACTGCATCGGCCCGCCGCCGAGCTTGCGGCGCGCCTTGAAGAGGTCGTTGCCGGCCACGCGCCCGGCGGGGTCGAGGCGCTTCGTGGGGATCGCGAGGTCCTTGTACACGGCCAGCAGGGCCTGGAACACGGAGTCCGGCGCCGCGGCGATGGCCTGCGTGATTCCCACGGTTTCCGCCGACCGCGCGAGGGTGACCACGCCCGCCCCCGTGCTGGTCTCCACGCGCCCCCCGACGGGCGTCACGACGACCGGCGTCGGATTCTGGCTCGAGGCACACGCCCCCAGCAGCAGGCAGAAGGCCAGCAATCGCATCATGGGGGGCAACTCCGCGAGAGGTAGCTTCAAACGTGCGATGTGCGGATGCCCGGCGCAACGTCGCCGAGGGTTCCCGGCGCCCGACCCCGGCGCCAGATTGAATGCCGGACCCTGGAGGACCGATGCGCCGTTCGAACGCCCTCGCCGCCGCGCTCGCGGTGGCGTTTCTGTCAGGATCGCTCGCCGCCCAGAACCCGCCACCGGCGGGCTCGGGCGGACCCCCGGCCGCCGGTGGCCGTGGCGACCCGCAGGGCCGCGGCGGCGGCCGCGGGTTCGGCGGGCGCGGCACCCCCATCAAGGACGGCGAGGAATGCCCGCCGGGCATGACGGAGATCCGGCCGCGCACCTGCATGGCGCCGGAGTTCCCGCCGCCGAGCATCGTGGACTACCGGCCCCGCTCCACGCTCAAGGTGGACGAGCACCTGAAGCCGCGGGCCAAGTTCCCGGCCATCGACTACCACGCGCACGTGGGCCAGTTCCTCAGCTCGCAGCAGGGCATCGCCGAGCTCAAGGCCCACATGGACTCGCTCAACCTCGGGATGATGGTGGTGGCCGACAACATCTCCGGCGACCGGCTGAAGACGGTCCTCGCCAACGTGGCCGCCTCGCCGCTCAAGGACCGGGTGCGCATCCTCACGGGCATCAGCTTCCGCGGCGTGGGCACGCCCGGCTGGGCCGACCAGGCCATCAAGCAGCTCGAGGCCGCCGCGGCGGCCGGCGCCGTGGGCATCGGCGAAATCGGCAAGGGCTTCGGCCTCTCCACGCGCAAGGCCGACGGCTCGCTGCTGAAGATCGACGACCCCGAGCTCGACCCGGTGTGGGAGGCTGCGGGCAGGCTCGGGCTGCCGGTGTTCATCCACACCGCCGAGCCCGAGGAGTTCTTCCAGCCCATCGACTACCACAACGAGCGGTGGCTCGAGCTTGCGCTGTTCAATGACCGGCGGAACGGGCCCGGCACCGGCCGCCCGACGTTCGAGGACCTGATGACCGCGCGCGACCACCTGTTCCGGAAGCATCCCAAGGTGACGTTCGTGGCGGCGCACATGGGCTGGCACGCGAACGACCTCGCGCGGCTCGGCAGGATGTTCGACGAAATGCCGAACCTGTACTCGGAGATGGGCGCGGTGCTGTACGACATCGGCCGGCAGCCGCGCGCCGCGCACGACTTCTTCGTGAAATACCAGGACCGGATCCTGTTCGGGAAGGACTCGTTCCAGCCCGAGGAGTATCCGTACTACTGGCGCGTGTTCGAGACGAATGACGACTACTTCGACTACTACCGGCCGTACCACGCGTTCTGGAAGCTGTACGGCATCGGCCTGCCGGACGCCGTGCTGAAGAAGGTGTACTACGGAAACGCGCTGAAGATGACGCCGAAGCTGCCGCAGGGCGGCTTCCCGAAGTAGCCGTGCGCCGCGCTGCCCCGCTCGCCCTC
>JAYEKC010000030.1:0-5807 GCA_034716715.1 Gemmatimonadota bacterium
ATCGCGACCGGCGCGTCACCCTGGGCTGCACCGATCCCCGGACTCCGTAACGCCGGGTATCTAGACCATGCGTCAGCGATGGCTCTGGACCGACTCCCCCCGTCGCTGATCGTGATCGGGGCGAGCGCAGTGGGGCTCGAGCTCGCGCAGATGTTCGCGCGACTGGGTGTCGCGGTGACCGTTCTCGAGACGCTGCCGCATGTGGCACCGGCGGAGGATGCCGAGATCGGCGATGCGTTGGCCGACGCCCTGCGCGCCGAGTGCCTCGACATCCGCGAGGACGTGCACGTCGAATCCGTCGCGCGCGCAATGGATCGCTACACCGTGACTTTTCGAGCTGGAGGCGAGGTGCATGCCGCGCACGCGAACCAGCTTCTAGTCGCGACAGGACGCCGTGCGAACACGGTCGGGTTCGGACTTGCCGCAGCGGGCATTTCGCTCGGGGCTAAGGGCCAGGTCATGGTCAACGAGTTCCTGCAGACCGCGAACGTTGACATCTATGCCGCCGGCGACGTTATTGGCGACCCGATGTTCGTCTACGTCGCGGCGTACGGCGGAGCGCTCGCGGCGGAGAACGCGCTCAACGGCAATCGGCGTCGGTACGACCTCACGGCGTTGCCAAGGGTGACGTTCACCGATCCGGCAGTGGCGTCCGTCGGCTTGACGGAGGATCGCGCTCGCGCGGACGGGATCGAACCGCTCGTCTCGAAGCTCCCGCTCATTCACGTGCCCCGGGCGCTTGCGGCGCGCGATACGCGAGGATTCATCAAACTTGTGGCAGATGCTTCGAATCGACGAATCATCGGAGCGCACATCTTGGCGGCTGAGGCTGGCGAGATGATCACGGAGGCTGCGCTGGCCATTCGGCACGGGTTGACCATCGACGACCTCGCGTCGGCGTTTCATCCGTACCTGACACTCGCTGAGGGGATCAAGCTCGCCGCGCAGACGTTCGACCGCGACGTGGCGAAGCTTTCGTGCTGCGCTGCATAGCCCGCTGGATGCCCCTATCACAATTGTGCTACTTACCCCTGATGGGGTTCAGGGGGTCGCGGGTTCGAATCCCGCCGTCCCGATTGAGTAAGTACATGTAATGGAAAGTCTTATGAGAACGGCTGGAGCGAGTTGCTCCGGGCCTTCTTGTTTGGAATAATCACTGGATAATCACCATCGAGCGCGGAACCAAGCTCCGGACCTTCAATGCCGATCCCTACCCACCACGCCAACCGTAGGCCTGCTCTCGGCCTAGAGCTGCAGGGAGGCGGCAGGCAACGCTACCCGACGACGACCCGCGCGCCGTGTTCAGGGGTAATCGCCTCCCACCCGAACGTGTCCTCGATGCGTTGGCGAAACGCGTCGGCCGCCGCAGGCTCACCGTGCGTGACGAACACCTTCCTCGGCGACAGTCGCCCGGTGGCCAGCCAGGCGAGCAGCTCCCGGTAGTCGGCGTGGGCCGATAGCCCCGGGACCTGCTGCACCTCGCATCGTACGGGCACGCTGCCGCCGTGGATCTTCACCTCCGCGGCTCCATCCGCGATCTGGCGGCCGCGAGTGCCCTCGGCTTGGTGCCCGACGAACAGCACCGTCGTGCGGGGCTCGGACGCGAATCGGCGGAGGTGGTGGAGAATGCGGCCACCGGTGGCCATCCCGCTCGCGGCGATGATGATCATCGGCCCGCTGCGGCGGTCCACCGCCTTCGACTCCTGCGCCGTCCGCACGTACTCGGCGGCGTCGCACATCAGGTGGCACGCCGCCTCGCTCATGCGATGGTCTACCATGTTCCCGCAGAAGATCTTCGTGGCCTTGATGGCCATCGGGCTGTCGAGAAAGACGGGGATATCGGGGACGCGGCCCGCCGCCTTGAGCTGCGCGATTATGTGCATCAGGTGCTGCGCCCTGCCCACGGCGAACGCCGGGACCAGTACCACGCCGCCGCGGGCCGCAGTCTTCGTGACGACCCGCTCGACGGTGGCCGCCACATCGCCATCGGCGTGCAGCCGGTCGCCATACGTTGATTCGGTGACGAGGATATCCGCTTCGGGCGGCGGGGCCGCGGGTTTCATGATCGGATCCACCGGCCGCCCCACGTCGCCCGTGAATCCGATGACGCCCGCTCCGGTATCGAGGGCGACGCAGGCCGACCCGACGATGTGCCCCGCACGCGTGAACGTGGCGCGCACGGCGCCGGCAATCGGCACGGATACGCCGAAGGGATGCGGCACGAGCTGGCGGAGGCAGGCTTCGGCCTCCGCCTGGGTGTAGAGCGGCAGCGCCGGGCGATGCCGGGTGTACCCGTGCGCGTTGGCGCGCCGCGCATCCTCCTCCTGGAGAAAGCCGGAGTCCGGAAGCAGCACCGCTGCGAGGTCCGCGGTGCCCGACGTGCAGTGCACGGAACCGCGAAACCCCTCCGCGCACAATCGCGGCAGGTACCCGGTGTGGTCGATGTGGGCGTGTGTCAACACGACGGCGTCGAGTGAGGCGACGTCGACTGGCGGCGGTGCCCAGTTTCGCTCGCGGAGGCGCTTGAGCCCCTGAAAGAGGCCGCAGTCGACGAGGATTCGCGCCGTGTCAGATTCCACCAGATACCGCGATCCCGTCACGCAGTCGGCGGCGCCGAGGAAGGTAATGGACGTCGTCATCGTTCCGGATCTCCCGGCGAGCGGTCTTCGTGGCGGCACTTGCACCAGGTGCAGTCGCACCCATCCGGGCACGCCTGACCGAGCGTCTGCTGCTGGCGACGCCGAACGTCGGCGAGCGCGAGCGGGTAGGCCAGCCTGGTCCACCATTTGCCGTTGTAGTAGCGGCGAAGCCACGAGCGGACATCGCGGGCGCGGCCCACGTGCCGGATGAGGGCGCGGTACCCGCGCTCGCGGCCCCGCGCGTACAGCGCGCGATTCACGAACGCCGCGCGCACCGTGGGCATCAGGCGCCGCCGGCACTCCGCCTCGTAAGCCGCCGCGCTGGTTCGCGCGGCCGCCAGGCCGGCCAGGTGGCCGGAAATCATGGCGTATCGCATCCCGAAGCCGAACAGGGCGTCCTGCATTCCGGCCGCTTCGCCGGCGAAGAGGATGCCACCGCGCCGGAGCGGTGCCGCGAGGGCCATGTTGCCGAAGCCGCCAAATCGCCGTGCCGAGCGCATGTCGAGCCCGACGTGGCGGTCGAAAAACTCGACCGTACGCTCGAGGTGCCGGCGCTCGTTGTGGAAGTCCTCGAACATGCAACTGGCGACCGTGCCGCGGCCGTTGCAGATGAGGAGGTAGGCGTACCCCGATGGCGCGAGGGCGTCGCTCACGGCCGCGTACGCGGCGTTGGCAGCGCCCGTCTCGAACACGTAGCCGACAGCGATGGCGTCGGCGCGATGCGGTCCATGCGCGACGATGCCACCATGTGGCAACGTCCGCAGTTCGCGTCCCGTCTCGATGGTGATTCCGACGGCCCGCGCCTGCGTGGCGAGGGCCTGGTCCAGCGTGCCGGCGTCGGTGCCGCGCCGCACGAGGTACCAGATGGGGCGGTCGGAGCGGCAGGTCGTCGCGCGTCCGTCACCGCCGAACATCGTGAGTTCGCGGAAGGCGGTATGCTCGAACGACACGTTGATGCCGGCGGCGACGAGTTCGTCGAGGACGTCCGCTCTCGTGGTCCAGTTCTCGAGACCCTGGAAGTCACCGTGGAAGCGTCCGCCGACCGTTTCGCGGCGCTCGTACACGTGTACCGGGCGGCCAGCCGACGTCGCCGCCAAGGCCGCGGCGAGGCCGGCCGGCCCGGCGCCGACGATGGTGAGTTCATGCCGGTTCATCGGCGGCTCCGCGAGGCGACGAGGAAATGGCATCGGCATATGCCATGACGGGGGCTGCGGACCGGCGGGAACGCCTGATGTACGCCGAGCCGGCAAGGCCACCCAGCACTCCACCTGCACCGTCGAGTATCAGGTCCCACGTTGTGTCCGCACTTCCCATTCGGCAGGCGCGCTCACGTCGTGCGATGCGCACCGCCGGGTTCGACCGCGACATAGCGCTCGGGATGTTCCACAAAAAGACGCTTGCATCGATCCGAGCAGAAGTAGTAAGTCCTCGCGTTCAGTCGCGCGGTCGCCACCGCGGCCTCGCTGTCAAACTCCATTCCGCAGACTTCGTCACGTACCATCATCGTTCACCCCAGCGGTTCATGTCTGCTCCAAGCCAGTCTGCGCCACAAGCATCCGCGGCGGGCTGGGCAGCCGGCCATTGCGCCGGCTCGCGGATACAATCGGTCTGATTCCTGAACCGTCGCTGAACGACGGCTGATTGACGTGTGCAAGCCTTTCACCTGGTGGCAAGCCAACCAGGCACGCCTCACGGCGCGTTCATCCGAGCCTCAGCATCCCGTGCGATCCTCAAGCGTGCCTGGCATTCGGCCCGGCACGCAGCCTTGGGGGAACGATGCGAATGCGATACACGCTGCTGATGGCCGGTGCGCTTGTCTCGATGGGAGCGCCCGGCTACGCGCAGCAGAAGAGTGCGGCGAAGCCGCCCACGATGCAGATGACGCAGGGAGCCAACATGCAGCAGATGATGGCCCAGATGGACACCATGGCGGCTCGTGCCCAAGGGATGGCACGGGGCATGGCGCCGATGGCGGGGCACGAAATGATGGGCGGCTCGCACCAGGGCATGGAGGCGATGGCCGCTCACGTTGCCATCATGGCACGGGAGATGAAGGCCTTCATGGAGCAGATGCAGGCCATGGAGAAGACGCCCGGGCTCATGGGCGATTCCGCCGCCAGGCGTGACATGGACGAAATGCACCGGCACGCCGCCGCGATGCCTGCCGCGATGGGCAACCTCATGCAGGCGATGGAGCACACGCAGAAGCACATGGCGAGTCCACCGGCCAAGAAGCCGGATCGGTGATCGGCCGTCCGGGACGACCACTCACCCGCCTGCGGCCGGTGCGCGCGCCACGCGCCAGGCCGCTCGGCGCTGCAGCGGGCGCCATGGCCCCGACAGGCGCGTGGCACATTCATTGAAAGTGCCCGCGCAGTCCGCCGGCCACTATGCGCTCGCCGCAACCGTGGCCGTGACATTCGCGGGATGCTACTCCGCGATCCGGATCGGCGGCGCGTTTGCCCCGCCGCTCCGGTTTGCCAGCCTGCGCGCAGCGCTGGCGGGGACGGTGCTGGTCGCGCTGCTGGGCGTGCGACGCGCTCGGGTTGTTCCGCCGCGTCGCACCTGGGGCGCCGTTCTCGCCTTGGCGCTGGTCGGCACGGTCGGAGGGTTTGGCGCGATGTTCCTGAGCCAGCGGTACGCCGGTGCGGGAATCGCCTCGGTGCTCGGGAACACGGGCCCCGTGATGGTGATCGCGCTCGCGGCGCTGTTCCTCGGCGAGCGGGTCACGCGTACCAAGGCGGTGGCGTTGGCCCTGGGTTTCGCGGGCGTGCTGCTCATCGCGCTGGGCGGCGGCGCGGCGGGGCCGCCCTCGGCGGCGGGCATCGCCCTGCCGCTCGTCGCCGCATTCGGCGGGGCATCGGAAAGCGTGATCGTGAAACGGGCGCGCGTGGGCGATGCGGTCCTGAGCGTCGCCGCGTGGCAGTTCCTTGCGGGCGCCGTGGCCCTGTGGGGGCTCTCAACGCTGTTCGAAAGCGGCGCGGCGGTTCAGTGGACGCCGACGTTTGCCGGCGCGCTGCTCTTTCTCGCCGTTCCCGGGACGGCATTCGGCACGGCGCTGTGGTACTGGCTTGTGCAGCGCGAGGACGTTGGACGCTTGACGCTCGTCCTGTTCCTCGTGCCGGTGGCGGGGCTCGCCCTCGCCGCGGCGTTGTTCGGCGAGGGTCT
>JAYEKC010000031.1:0-5789 GCA_034716715.1 Gemmatimonadota bacterium
CGGCTTTTGGGGGGGGGGGGGGGGGGGGGGTCCGGGGGTGGTGGGGGGGGGGGGGAAGGGTGGAGTGGGGGACGAATGACGGCGGAAGGACAAGTGTACGCGGCGGCACCCCTCACCCCTCACCCCTCACCTCCCCCTCACCCCTCACCCCTCACCCTCGGGTATGCCTCTCGTACGCAGCCAAAACCTCGTCCGGCGATACCGTCGCCGCGCCGCTCTTGCCCACTTCCACGCCGGCGGCGTAGTTGGCGATGGTCGCGGCCTCGAGCGCGCTCGCGCCCGCCGCCAGCATCGCCGCCAGGTACGCCGTCACGGTGTCGCCGGCGCCCACCACGTCGTACACCTCGCGCGCCGTGGTCGGCACCCGGTGCACGTGCTTCGCCCCGCGCTGGGCGAGGGCCATCCCGTGCTCACCAAGGGTGAGCAGGAGCGCCTCCACCTGCAGCTGGTCGGCCTCGGCGAGCAGCGTGGCGTCGCTGTCGAAGTCGTGCTGCGTACCGCGCGAGAGCTGGAGCTCGCGGCGATTCGGCTTGAAGATCGTCGCGCCGGCGAAGGCGGGGTAATGCCGCGTCTTGGGGTCCACCACGATGGGTAGCTTGCGCGCCCGCGCGCCGGCGATGGCGGCCGCGATCACGGGGACCGTGAGCACGCCCTTCTCGTAGTCCTCGAGGACCACGGCGTCGGCCGCGTCAATCGCCGCGTCGGCCGCGGCGCGAAGGCGCACGGCCTCGTCGCCGCCGAGGTCGGCGTCGGTTTCCTCGTCGAACCGGAGGAGCTGCTGGGCGCGGGCCACCACGCGCGTCTTGGTCGTCGTGGGGCGTTCCACCTCCACCAAGCCGTCCACCGGCGCGCCAAGGCGCTCGAGGTGAGCCCGCAGGTGGCCGGCCGCGGCATCACGGCCCACAGCGGCCACGAGGGCTGGCACGGCGCCAAGGGCGGCCACGTTCTGCGCGACGTTGGCGGCGCCCCCAAGCGCCAGGCGCCGCTCGCCGACCCGGACCACCGGCACCGGGGCTTCGGGCGACACGCGGTCCACCTCGCCGCGGAGGTACACGTCGAGCATCGCGTCGCCAATGACGGCAACGCGCAGGCCGCGCGCGGCGCCGAGCAACTCCGCCAGCCTATCGCGGGCGATCAAAGCCCTGGACATGGTGCGGAAAGTACACCGATGAGGGGTGAGGGGCGCGGGTGAGGGGTGAGGCGTGGTGAGGGGTGAGGCGTGGTGAGGGGTGAGGCGTGGTCAGGCGTCAGGCGTGGTGCGGGGCAAGGCGTGAGGGCCGTTGTGATCGCTAAGGAGCGGAGAATGGTGAGGTGACACCCCTTACCCCTCACCGGGGCCTGCATCATTCCGGCCTGAACTGCAGCTGCACCACATATCGCCCATTGGGCACGCGGGCGCCTGGCAGCAGCTTCCACGCCTGGGGCGCCTTCTGCACCAGGCACTGGTTCACGGCCCGGCCCGCGCTGCTGGACCAGTCGTCGGCGCCCACGCGGATGGACCGCACCGTGTCGGCCTCCATCGTCACCACGAGCGCCACCGCGCCGATCAGCCGCGGGTCGGCCTTCTGTCCGTACTCCTGGTAGCAAAAGCGCGAGATGCCCTGTTCGCGCTCTGCCGCATCCATCAGCGGCGGCGGCGCGTCGGGGATGCGTTCCACCCTGAGCGGACGAAACGTGAACGTGTCGGGCCGGGCGGCGGGAATGTTGGAGTTGAGCTTCGACAAGTCGACGGGCGCGCTTGCCGGCGCCTCGCCGATGGCCTTGGCCGCGGTCTCGGTGCCCGGCGCGCGCGCCTTCCCCCCGCCGCAAGCGGCGGCGGCAGTGACAACCAGCGCCGCGGCCGCGCGGAACGCGGGGAATGCGGGGAACGCGGGGAACGCGAGCCGTTGGATTGTCCGATTATCCATTACCTCCCCTCCCCCCTCACCCCTCACCGCCCCTCACCCCTCACCCGCCCCCCTCACCTATTGAAGATGAAGGAGAACGAGTATGTCTCCACGCCCGCCTTCGACGACGCCGGGAACGCCCACCCACGCACGCGCGAGAGCACGCACTGCTCCGTCTCGGCCGCTCCCGCACCGCTCCAGGTCCGCTGCGCCACCCGGGCCTCCGTCACCGCCCCCGCCGCGTCGAGCGTGATGGCCACGCTCACGGACCCGGCGAGGTTCTGGTTGGCGGCGAGGCCCACGTCACGGTAGCAGTACTGGAGCTGGGCCTGGCGCCCGCGCACGAACGTGCCGAGTCGCGCCATGTCACGGCCACTCGCCCCGCCGTCGGCCGACCGCACCACGCTTGGCGCGGCGACCGCGATGGTGGTGCGCGCCACGCTGCCCGCCGCGTTGACGTTGCCGATGTTCTCGCCCGCGGCCGCCACCGAGGGGTCGATTCCCCGCCCTGGCGTCCGGACGCTGGTGCCGCCCTGCCCGTAGGCGATGACGGCCTTTCCCCCGCCGGCCGCGCCGCCGGCGCCCGCGCCCTTCGACACCTCCACGCCGCGGAGCGCGTTGGTGACGTCGCCCACGAGCGCCGAGCTGGCGCCGCCGAACGCGTCGCCGGCGGCATCGGCCTCGCGCTTCGCCTTTGCGGCGGCCTTCGCCGGCTCGGGCTCCGGCGCGGGCGCGGGCTCGGCCGGCGCCGGCGGCTTGGGCTTCTCGTCCTCGAACTCGACCTCGACGGCCGCGGCCTCCTCTGGCCGGAGCAGCGCGATGCTGGGCGGCGGCGGGGGCGTCAGGTACACGAGGACGAGCCACGCGATGCCGAGCGACGCGGCGATCGCGTGGGAAATGACGAGGGGCCGGGTTTCGTCCACGTTACTGCCCCGCCCCCGCCGCCGCGCTCGCCCCGTCGGGGGGCGCCACGCGCTGCACCTGGAGTGAAAGCCGCCGGAACCCCGCGAGCCGCGCCGTCTGCATGAACCTCGAGAGGAGGTCGAACCGCATCGTCCTGTCGCCCTGAATGGCCAGCGGCTGGTCGAGCTCGTCGGCGGCGCCAAGCCCGCGCGCCGCGCGCAGCGAGTCGGCCATGTGGCGGAGCTCGCCGTAGAGCGCGGGAATCTTGAGGGGCTGCGAGGGGTCGTCGCTCGCGGCGGCGGCCGCGTCGGCCGTGGTCATCACCGTTCGGTTGGCGAGGGTGACGTTCGCGCCCACGCCGAGGGTGAGCTGCGAGAGGGCGTTGAGTCCCACGCTGGCCTGCGGCAGCGTCACGCCGGGCACGATGGGCGCCAGCTCGCCGACGGTGGTGGTGGTGAGCGCGAAGAACACGATGGACACGAACGTGTCCACCAGCGGCACGAGGTTGAGCTGCGTGACGCGGAACTTGGCGAACTGCTTCGCCCTCCGGAGCTTGCGCTCCTCGCGCCCGCGGCTCACGGCTTCCTCGCCCTCGTGCCGAGCGCGATGGCGCTGTACCGGGCGCGCTTGAGCCGCTCGAGGATCCCGACGATCGCGTCGTAGCTGATCCCGTCGGCCGGCACCACCAGCACGTCCCGGTTCTGCGGGTACTTCCGGCGGATCGCGGCCATCTCCGTTTCCAGCGTGTCGAGCGACACGCCCGTGATGCCCTCGATCTTCCGGTGATACCCGCCCTCGGCCGAGTGCTCGATCTCCATGTGGTCGTCGTACACGCGCACGGCGAGCAGGAGGTTGAGGACGTCCTTCTCCTGCAGCTTCGCGATCTGGTCCGGCCGTTCCACCACCGTGGGCGGCAGGGTGAGGTCGAAGCTCGTGAGGGCCGCCAGCGCGCTGCCGGCGTACGTGAGCAGCGAGAAGAACACGATGGACGTGAGGATGTCCACGAGCGGCACGAGATTGATCTGCTCGCCGGTGGCGGCCTTGCGTGCGGCCCGGCGGACGCGCGTGCGGTGGAAGTACGTCGATGCCACGGCAGTGCGTCAGGCGCCGCCCTTGGCGCTGAGGGCGTTGATGAGCTTCACGGAGAACTCGTCGGCCCGCTCGATGAGCAGTTCCGCACGGCTCGTGAGCCATCCGTGCGCGAGCGAGAGCGGGATGGCCACGATCAGGCCGAAGCCGGTGGCGTTCAGCGCCACGGCGATGCCGCTCGCCAGCCGGCCCGACCGCTCGGCCGCGCTCACCAGCGCCACGGAACTGAACGCCTCGCGGAGGCCGAAGATGGTGCCCAGCAGGCCGATGAGGGTGGCGACGTTCGCCAGCATCGGGAGGTAGTGCAGGCGGCGCGTGAGCGCGGGCAGCGCCGCGACGCTCGCCGCGTCCGCGGCGTTCTGGAGGTCGCCCTCGGCGCGGCTCGGGCTGCGCAGCACCAGCTCGCCGATGTACGTGAGGGCCGTGCGATGCTCGCCGCATACGCGGACGGCCTCGTCGGTCTTCCCCGCGCGGGCGAGCTGCACCACCCGGTCGATGAAGGCGCGCTCGCTGCCGCGCGAGTTGGTGACGATCACGTACACGCGCTCGAGGAACACGGCCAGGCCGAGCACGCCAACCGTGAGGATGGCGTGCATCACGGGGCCGCCGCTGCGGTAGTACTCGAGGATCGTGTTCATTCGGGTGGCGGAGTCGGGGTGTCGGGCCGGCGCGGAGGCGCCGGCGCAGCGGGCCGCGGCACCGGCAGCGACCCCGGAAAGATGACGACTGTGGCCGGCGGTTGGTCGCCCCCGGCGGGCGGCTGGAGCACCGCCGGCACGAGCAGGGCCCGGCCAAAGGCGGGAATCTCGCGTGGCCGGATGGTGACCACCTCGGGCGCCGGCGCCGTGGCGCGGATGTCGATGGCGCGGCGGCGCCCCTGCTGCGTGGTGGAATCACGCCGGGGCGGCTGCGCCTGCCCCTGCGCTCGTGCGGGCGCCGCCGCTCCGCCCAGCAGCACGACCGCGGCGGCTACGGCGAGCGGACCCGCGCGCAGGTGGCGGATGGCGCGGGCGCTCACGGCGCCTTCTCCCGCGCCGGCACGCCTTCGCCGCGCAAGGCGGCGCGTGCGCGCGCCACCCAGTCGTTGTCGAACTTGTCGGCGGCGGCCTTGTCCACCAGCGCGGTCCACGTCTTCACCGCGAGGTCGAAGTACTGCTGTGCCTGCTGCGCGGAGCCCTGCTGCGCACCGGTCCGCTGGGCGTCGGTGAGGTCGGCCGGGAGCACCACGTCGCGCAGGAAGAGCCCGTAGTACCACTGGGCGAGGCCGGTCTGGAAGCGGCCCGCAGCCACCCACGGGGGCGCGCCGCTTGCGATGGCCTGCGTGAACGACCGGGTGATGGCGCGGAACGCCTGGAGCTTGGGCGCCGACGCCGCGTCCACACCGGCCCGCGTGAGCTGCGCGCGCGACTTGATCTCGAGCCGGAGGGCCGCGTACGCGTCCCAGCGCGCCATTCCCGCCGCGAAGGCCGCCGCGCCGGCACGATCGGCGCAGGTGGCGGCCATCGCCTCCGGCGGCCGCACGCAGAGCCGCGCCAGTTCGGCGCCGATGTTGGCCGTATCGCCGGCGGCACGCAGGGCCACGAGGCGGGCCGCGTTGGCCTCGCCCACCCGCGGGTCACGCGGGAAGCGGGTGGCGAAGGCGAGGAACGTGCGCGCCGCCCCGGCCGCATCCCTCGCGTCGCGGCGAATCACGGCCGCGTTGTACTGCGCGTCCGCGGCGCGGCGGTCGGCGGGGTACGCCTCGCTGAACTTCTCGAATGCCGCCGCGGCTTCGGCGGGCCGTCCGAGCGAGTCGAGGAGCACGGCGGCGCGGACCATTGCGTCGGCCCGCCCCGGCCACTTCGGGTTGGCCTCCGCCAGGGCCTCGAGGGCCGTGGCGGCGTCGGCGGGGCGGCCGACGTCGGAAAGCAA
>JAYEKC010000032.1:0-5756 GCA_034716715.1 Gemmatimonadota bacterium
ATCACGGCGAGCACGGGGCGGGCATGCGTGTACGACTCGCCGAAATCGCCGCGCACGAGGCTGCCCAGCATTGTGGGATACTGGACCCACAGCGGGCGGTCGAGGCCGTAGGCGTGGCGCAGCGCCTCGCGCGCCTCGGCCAGTTCCGGCGGGTCACCCGGGCCGATCGCGAACGGGTCGCCGGGCGCGAGGTGGATGGCGACAAACGCGACCGACGTGACGACGAAGGCCACGAAGGCGGCCTGCCCCACGCGCGCCGCGAGAAAGCGGAGCACCGCTATGGCGTCGTCGCGGGCGCGCCGGCCGGGCGCCGCCTGGGGGGACCCGTGACGTCCCAGGTGCGAATGGACTGCCACCACGCGTCCGGCGGGAGCGAGGCGATCACGAGGCGGGCGCTGGCCGCCGCCGGCAACCGCGGTTCGTACAGCCAGATGGCCGGCGGGTCGTCGATCGCCACCTGGAACGCGCGGCGCAGGTACGCCTTCGCAGTGCGCGTGTCGGGCGCGTTGAGCCCGCTGTCCACGGCCGCGTCGAACACCGGGTTGGCATAGCCGCCGGCGTTGAACGGCGACCCGGCGTGGAATCCGGCCGACGTCCAGCTCTGGCGCAGGCCGGAAGGGCTTGGCGTGGTGCCCCATGAGAACAGCGCCGCGTCAAACTGGTGCGCCGTGATGCGCGACCGGAACGCCTGCGGGTCCACGGCGTCGATCTTCACTTCCGCGCCGGCCTGCGCCATCTGCTGCTGCAGCAACTCCGCCATCCGGACGCGCGGCCGGCTCGACGCACTGACCGCGATCGAGAACGAGAGCCGGCGCCCGTTGCGCGCGCGAACCCCGTCCGCCCCGCGCCGCCATCCGAGCGAGTCCAGCGTCCGGGCCGCTGCGGCGCTGTCGTGCGGGAGCTGGGCGAGCGTCGTGTCCGCGACCCACTGGAGCCGCGTGAACGGGCCGAGTCCGCCGAACGCCAGCGTATCGTACGCCGCGCGCACCGCCACCGGGCGGTCGGCGGCCATGGTCAGGGCGCGGCGCATCGCGCGGTCGGCGAACAGCGGGTTCGGCGCGCGCCCATCGGCGCCGCGGAGGTTGAATTCGAGGAATCCGTACTCGTACCTGCGGGCCGGGATGAGGCGGACGTCCTGGTGGCGCGCGGCCTCGGCGACGTCGTCCATGGAGACGATTTCCACGAAGTCGGCGTCGCCCGCGAACACCGCGCGCGCTCCCGCGGCCGCGTCGGCGTAGATCGCGAAGACGAGGCGATCGATACGCGGGCGCCCGAGGTAGTAGTCGTCGTTCGCGGCGAGCTCGAACCGCACCTTCTTCTCCCATGCCACGAACTTGAAGGGCCCGTTGCCCACCGGGTGCTCGGCGAACGCCGACTGCCGCAGCGAGTCGCGCGCGACGTCGCGGAGCAGGTGCTCGGGGAGGGGGACGAGGTTGTAGGCCACCGCGTGGAACATTTCCGGTGTGCGGGTCCGGTACCAGAACGTTGCCGTCAGCGAGTCCGGCGTGCTCACCGAGTCCACGATCTTGCCGAAGTCGGCGTTGCCCGCTGCGAACTTCGGGTCGTTGTACACGTCCCACGCGAACCGCACGTCGCCCGAGCGCACCGGCACGCCGTCGTGCCAGCGGGCGCGCGGGTCGAGGTGGAAGGTCACCGCCATGGAGTCGCGCGACCACGTCCAGCTCTTCGCGAGCCGCGGCTGGTAGCTGGCGGCGTCCACGGTGCTCTGGCCCGGCCCGATGTCGGCGAGCTTGTCGAACATCAGTTCGGTGTACAGGCGCGCCTGGGTCTCGATCCAGAGGCGCGGCACGAGCACGTCGCCGTCGCCGCCGGAGGCGACGACGACGGTCCGGCTGCCGCTCGCCACGCCGCAGCCGAGCGCGGCGATGCATGCGAGCGTCAAGGACGGTCGGGCCAGGCTGCGCATCAGTTCTCCCGAGGCGTTGTCCGCAACACGTTATCGGGCTAGCGGTGCCACGTCCACTTCGGGTCGGCAAAATGCGCGCGCCACGCGGCCGCGTGGCGGTCGGGCTCGCCCGGGTCGAGCGGCGCGACGGGTCCGGCCGTGCGCTCGAGCGCGGCGCGGAGCGCGGCGCGAACCTCCGCGCGCGACACGCGCCGCCCCAGCGCGGTGCACAGCGTGGCCGCGGGCAGGGGCGCCGGCATCGCACCGCTCGCCAGCGACGCCAGCAGGCCCTGCCGGTCGTCGAGGAGGATCGACCCGTGCTGGAGCAGCACGCCCGACTCGCGGCGCTGCGCGCTCGCCACGAGCTTGCGCCCGTCCACCACCAGCTCGCCCGCCGACGGCGCGGCGAAGCACGCGTCGGCGCCCGGCCGTCGCTCGCGGCCGGCCGGCGCGGCCGGCGCGGGGGCCACTCCCAGCAGGCGCAGGGCGGCGGCGAGGAGGCCGTTGATGCGGTCGAACGCCGCCCGCAGCGACTCGCCCTCCACCTCCGGCGCGGTGACGCTGTACGTCACCTCGCCATCGTGGAGCAGGACGCGGCCGCCCGTCGGCCGGCGCACGGCCCCGTAGCCGCGCGCCTCGAGCGCGGCGGCGTCGAACCGGCCGGCGACCGTCTCGTGGCGGCCGAACGAAAGGGTGGGGCGGTCCCAGCCGTACACCCGGAACGTGGCTTCGCCCGTCTCGCGCGCGCGCGCCATGAGGCCCGCATCCACCGCCATCTGCTCGGCGCCCGGCGCGTCCGGGGACTCCAGCCACCGCCACCGCACCGCGTCAGCGCGTGAACGCGTAGTAGATGACGTAGATCCAGCTCAGGAAGCCCTGCACGATGGCCCAGAAGATGGAGTGGTGCTCGCTCCACGAGATGGCGATGGCCAGGGCGCTGCCAAAGCTGATACCCGCCTTGGCGGCGCCGCGGGCATTGATCACGGTCACGCGTTCGGCCATGCGGGAAATCTAACCCGAGACGGGGCGCCGTCCCCGCCCGCGGCCTTGGCCCGTCGCCTATTTTCCGGCACACCCGAATCCCGACCCGATCGTGACCGCCATTCCCGCACCCGCCACCTTCGTCCCGCGCCACAACGGCCCCAGCGACGCCGACGTGCGCGAGATGCTCGCCACCCTCGGCTACTCGTCGCTCGACACCCTGATCGAGGCGACGGTGCCCGCCAACATCCGGTTCCGCCGCGCGCTGAAGCTTCCCGGCGCCACCTCCGAACAGGAGGCGCTCGCCGACTTCCGCGCGATGATGTCGCAGAACGAGGTGTGGCGCTCGTTCATCGGGATGGGGTACTACCCGACGCACACGCCGGCGGTGATCCAGCGGAACATCCTCGAGAATCCCGGCTGGTACACCGCGTACACGCCCTACCAGGCGGAGATCGCGCAGGGCCGGCTCGAGGCGCTGCTGAACTTCCAGACCGTGGCCACCGACCTCACGGGCCTGCCCATGGCCAGCGCGTCGCTCCTCGACGAGGGCACCGCCGCGGCCGAGGCGATGCAGCTCGTGCACGCCGTCGGCGGCGACCGCGACGTGTTCCTCGTGGCCGACGACTGCCATCCCCAGTCGATCGACGTGGTGAAGGCACGCGGGGCGGCGCGCGGCATCAAGGTGAAGGTGCAGCCCAGGGACAAGTTCACGCTCGGCAAGAAAGTGTGCGGAGTGATGCTGCAGTACCCCAACACGTCCGGCGCCGTGGAGGACTACCGCGCGATCGTGGAGCAGGTGCACGCCGCGGGCGCGCTCGTGACGGTGGCCACCGACCTCCTCGCGCTTACGGTGCTCACCCCGCCGGGCGAGTGGGGCGCCGACGTCGCGTTCGGCAGCGCCCAGCGCTTCGGCGTGCCGATGGGGTACGGCGGCCCGCACGCCGCGTTCCTCACCACGCGCGACGACTACAAGCGGCACATGCCGGGCCGCATCATCGGCGTGTCGAAGGACGCGAACGGCAACATGGCGCTGCGGATGGCGCTCGGCACGCGCGAGCAGCACATCCGCCGCGAAAAGGCGACGAGCAACATCTGCACCGCGCAGGTGCTGCTCGCGGTGATGGCCGGGATGTACGCGGTGTGGCACGGACCCGGGGGCCTCGCCCGCATCGCCAAGCGCGTGCACACGCTTGCCGAGGGGTTCGCCGAGGCCGCCCGCGGGATGGGCCACGAGGTGAAGCACGACGTGTTCTTCGACACGGTGCAGGTGGTGCCGTCGGCGGCGTGGACGCTCGCCGCGGTGAAGCGCGAGGCGAAGCGGCGGAAGCTCAACCTCCGGTACTTCCGCGATGGGTCGGTGGGCGTGTCGTTCGGCGAGACGCACACGCCGGCCGACGTGGACGACCTGCTCGCGTGCTTCGGCGACGCGAAGCCCGGCGCCACGGCCGCGGCCGCGGCGAAGGCCGACGCCCGGTACGACGAGCGGTTCTCGCGCACGAGCGCCTACTGCACGCACCCGGTGTTCCACAGGCACCACTCGGAGACCGAGTTCCAGCGCTACGTGCGGCGGCTCGAGTCGAAGGACCTCTCGCTCGTGCACTCGATGATCGCGCTGGGCTCATGCACGATGAAGCTGAACGCCGCGGCCGAGATGTTCCCGGTCACGTGGCCCGAGGTGGGCGGCCTGCACCCGTTCGCGCCGGTGGCGCAGGCGAAGGGCTATGCCGCGATGTTCGAGCGCCTGGCAACGGCCCTCGCCGAGATCACCGGCTTCCACGCCGTGTCGCTGCAGCCCAACGCCGGCTCGCAGGGCGAGTACGCCGGGCTGCTGGTGATCGCGGCGTACCACAAGTCGCGCGGCGAGAAGCACCGCAACATCTGCCTCATCCCGCAGTCGGCGCACGGCACCAACCCCGCGAGCGCGGTGATGGCCGGCATGCAGGTGGTGGTGGTGAAGACGGACGCGAGCGGCAACATCGACGTGGCCGACCTCAAGGCCAAGGCCGAGGAGCACAAGGGCCACCTCGCCGCGCTGATGGTGACGTACCCGTCCACGCACGGCGTGTTCGAGGAGGCCATCACCGAGGTCACGGCCATCATCCACGCGAACGGCGGCCAGGTGTACCTCGACGGCGCGAACATGAACGCGATGGTCGGCCTGTGCCGGCCCGGCGACATCGGCGCCGACGTGTGCCACCTCAACCTGCACAAGACGTTCTGCATTCCGCACGGCGGTGGCGGCCCGGGCATGGGGCCCATCGGCGTGGCCGAGCACCTGGCGCCGTTCCTGCCGGGGCACGCGGTGGTCAAGACCGGCGGCGCGAAGGCGATCGGCGCGGTGAGCGCCGCGCCGTGGGGCAGCGCGAGCATCCTGCCGATCTCGATGATGTACATCATGATGATGGGAGGCGACGGGCTCACGCTCGCCACGAAGCTGGCGATCCTCAACGCGAACTACGTCGCGAAGAAGCTGGAGGGCGCCTACCCGGTGCTCTACAAGGGCAAGAACGGCACCATCGCCCACGAATGCATCGTGGACCCACGCGAACTCAAGCAGACGGCGGGCGTGGAGGTGGAGGACATCGCCAAGCGGCTGATGGACTACGGGTTCCACGCGCCGACGGTCTCGTTCCCGGTGGCGGGCACCCTGATGATCGAGCCCACGGAGAGCGAGCCGAAGGAGGAGCTGGACCGGTTCGTCGAGGCGCTGGTCGCCATCCGTGCCGAGGCGGACGAGATCGCCGCGGGCGTGCTGCCGCGCGACGACAACCCGCTCAAGCACGCGCCGCACACGCTCGAGACGGTGCTCACCGATTCGTGGTCGCGCGCCTACTCGCGCGAGAAGGCGGCGTTCCCGCTGGCGTGG
>JAYEKC010000033.1:0-5743 GCA_034716715.1 Gemmatimonadota bacterium
GGCGGCGCCACGCTCACGCCGCGCACGTCCACGGGCTTCGGGTCGATGAGGCCGAGCTCGCGGATCGCCGACATCAGCGTGGCGTGGCCGGGGTACCGCAGCGTCTTGTACTCCATGGTGGGGATCTTCCCCTCGTACCGGTGCGCCATCGTCGAGAGGCCGCCCGCGGTGTGGAACGCCTCCAGCTCGCCCACGGGCGCCTCGAATTCCACCGGCTCCACCTCCGAGAGCGCCTCGATGTTCGTGCGCTTGCCGTTCCGCAGGATCCACGACAGCGACGTGTAGTAGTCGAGCGCGCCCTCGAGCGAATACACCACCTGGTACTTCAGCACGCCCTCGGGGTGCTGCGGCAGGCCGCCCACGTAGATGCGCACGCTCGTGGTCTCGTCGCAGCGGTCGATGCCCATCTGCGAGAGGATGTTCACCATGCCCGGCGCGAGGCCGCAGTCGGGCACCACCGTCACGCTCTTGGCGCGGGCGTCGCCGTCGAGCGCCTTCTGCCTGCCGACGATCTCCGTGTTGCCGCCGAGGTCGCAGAAGTGCGCGCCCGCGTCGATCGCCATGCGCGTCATGTCGAGGTTGAAGTAGTACGGCAGCGCGCAGAACACGGCCGCGACGCCGTCCATCGCCTTGCGCGCGGCGGCGGCGTCCTTGGCGTCGAGGGTCAGCTGCCGGAGCTTCGGGTGCTTCAGCGAGCCCTGGAAGAACTTCGGCGTGTGGGTGAACTGCCGGTCGGCGAGGATGACCTCGGTCACGGAGGGCTGCTGCAGCAGGTCGTATGCGCAGGCGACGCCCTGGAGCCCGGCGCCAAGTACGAGCATTCGCATGGTAGTCGTGTTGTGTTCGAGAAGTGCTGGTGGGACCGGTAATTTATCGCGCCGGCCGCCCTTTCTGCAGTTGAACGCGCGGCCGGGATGTGCGCGGAGCGCGCCGCCAGCAGCGTTCAGCGCGACAGCGGCCGTTCAGCGCGCGACGACGATCGCGCCTGCCGCGACGTCGAGCGTCCACGGGCGGCCGCGCAGTGCCGCGCGCCCCGCGGCCTCGTGCAACGGCACGGGTGCGCGGCCCTCGGCCGCGACGAACCGCACGCCGGGAAACCCGAGCAGCACGGGCAGCGTGTCGCCCGGCAGTGAGGCCGCCGCGGAGCGCACCGTGAGCGTGCGCGCGCGGTCATCGAACGTCGGCACGAGGCGCGAGAGCACGTCGAGCCCGAGCCGCGCGGCGGAAAGCCCCGGCACGAGCGTCACCGGCACCGGTCCATAGGTGACGCCGCCCACTTTCACGGCGCGCGCCACCCCCCACGTGGTGTCGCCGCGCGCGCCCGCCACCTCGATCGCGTGGAACAGCTCCATCGTCGACGGCAGCTCGAGTCCCTCGGCGAGCGGCTGGATGTCGGCGGGCACGCTGGCGCCGCCGATGGCGATCGTGACCCGTCCGAGCCCCGACGCCTCGTTGGGCTGCAGCGCGACGGTCGCCGACGGCGCCCCGCCCGCCACGCCGGTGCCCGCGCGGCGATACGCCTCGCGAACCGCGGCCGGCAGGCGCAGCGCGGCTAGCGCGGCGACGCGCGCGTACTCGCCGGTCCAGCGGTACACGTTGAACTGGCGCGCCTGGACGCTGGCGGTGTCGGCGCCGAAATGCAGCGCCTCGTCGAGCAGCGTGGCGCCGGTGAGGAACTTGCCGCGGGCCGCGAGGAACGCGCCGAGCGCGCCGCGCGCCGACGGCTGCCGCGGCGCACGCGCCACGGCGTCGTACAGGGCGTCCTCGGCCACGTCGAGCCGGCCGACGGCTATGGCGAGTTCGGCCGGCGACGGGTCCACCTGCCGCGCGTCCTGCGCGAGCGACGCGCGCGGGCCGCCGGCGACGGCCACGGCGGCCAGCAGGGCCGCGATCGTCGCGGCCCGCGTCACCGGCGTGCGCGCGCCCACGGCGCCCGGGCCCGCGGCGCTACCGCTGGGTGATGCGCGCCAGCAGCGCAACGTCGGGATCCACCTGCAGCTTGGCCGGCGCGGCGCGCAGGCCGGCGCTGAGCGTGAACACGCTCTCGGCCTGTGCCGGCACCACCAGCCGGGCGCGGTGCGCGGTGCCCGCGCCGTCGGTGAACTCCACCGTGAGCGGGAACGTGAAGTAACCGAACCGCGCCGACTGCCGCACGGTGAGCGCGAGCTTCCCCGTGCCGGCCTCGTACGCCCATGACGTCTCCAGCTCGGGGAATCCCGGCCGCGTGAGCCACTGCGTAAAGAAGGGCTTCAGGTCGCGCCCGGCCGCGAGCGCGACGGCGTCGCGCAGGTCGTCGGTGAGCGCCGTGCCGTGGCGGTGGCGTTCCACGTAGATGCGAAGCCCGCGGAAGAAGGCGTCGTCGCCCACCTCCTCACGGAGCATGTGCAGCACCCACCCGCCCTTCTGGTAGCTGTTGGCGTTGAGCAGGTTTGTGAGCGT
Organism: Gemmatimonadota bacterium; assembly: GCA_034716715.1. Classification (GTDB taxonomy): domain Bacteria; phylum Gemmatimonadota; class Gemmatimonadetes; order Gemmatimonadales; family Gemmatimonadaceae; genus Fen-1231. The sequence goes on from JAYEKC010000033.1 coordinate 2,440, forward strand.
CGTCTCGAACGTGTCCACCACGGGCCGCCGTGCCACCACGTCCGCCCGCAGCACCGTCTCGCGCGTGCGCGCCATCTCGGCGCGGAACGCCGCGTCGCCGCGCGACTTCTGCGTGTAGAGCGCGGCGAGGTACGTCGCGAATCCCTCCGACAGCCAGAGGTGCGGCCACTCGCGCTCGGTCACCAGGTCGCCGAACCATTGGTGCGCCGTCTCGTGCGCCATCAGCCCGTAGCCCACGCCGTTGTCGCGGAACGCGCGGTCGGAGTAGAAGATGGCGCTCGCGTTCTCCATCCCGCCGAAGCGCGTGAGGCTCTGCAGGTGCGCCAGCTTCTCGTACCCGAACGGGCCGAACGTCCGCGCGAAGAACGTCACCACCGAGTCGGCCTCGGTGAACGCACCGGGGAGCACCTTCCGCTGCTCGGGCAGCGTGTAGACCATCTGCGGCACGCACCCGTGGTTCTCGGCCCACCCGCACGCGGTGTTGCCGAGCGGGTACTCGACGAGCGGCGCGGCGGCGATGACCATGAGGTACGGCGCGATGGGGTGCGACTCGCGCCACTTCGTGCGGCGCATCGCGATGGGCGCGCCGGCGTGGCCGTCGGGATCCTCCGGCTGCGCCACGTTCGCCTCCTCGACGAGCGCGCCGTTGGCCACGACCTTGCGGTCGGCCGGCGCGATGACGGTCCACGTGACGGTGGCCTTGTCGGACGGGTGGTCCACCGAGGGAATCCAGTGCCGCGCGCGGTTGGGCCAGTTGTCGCCGAAGGCCATCCACCGCCCCGCGCTGTCGGTGGAGATGATGAGGCCGTCCTTCACCGCGCCGCCGTACGTGACGGTGACGCGCGTGGTGTCGCGCGTGGCGCCGAGCGGGATGGCGATGACCCCGTTGGCGTGCGTGAACGCGGTGGCGCGGCCGTCCACCGCGACCGACTTCACGGTGAGGTCGAGGAGGTCGAGCCGCAGGGTGTCGGCCGCGCCGCCACGGGCGAGCCGGCGCACGGTGAGCACGGCGACGCCGTCGATGGTGCTCCCAGCGTCGGGGAGCGTGACGGTGAGGTCGTAGTCGAGGACGTCGGCGACCCTCGTGCCTTGCGCAGCCGCCGGCGCGGCGAGCAGGAGCAGCCAGAACAACAACGGCGAGGCGACAGGCGACGGGCGACGGGTGTCTGGCGTCGGGGGATGCGCCTTGGCACGCAAACGGACCTCGGGCGACGCCACCGGTCCCCGTCCTCCGTCACCCGTCATCCGTCACCCCGTGGTTGTCGTTGCCGCTGCCATCAAGCTAGCGGCTGGCCGCAACCCGGTAGATGCCGCCGCCCAGGTCCTCCGACACGAGCACCGATCCGTCCTTCCACACGGCGACGTCCGTGGGCCGCCCCCAGCGCGACCCGTCGGCCCGCTGGAATCCCCACAGGAAGTCCGAGTAGCTCGCGGGCCGGCCGTTGGCGACGTGCACGATCACCACCTTGGCGCCCGTGGGGATGTCGCGGTTCCACGAGCCGTGGAACGCGACGAGCAGGTCGTCGCGCATCGACGCCGGCAGCTGCGTCGCCCGGTCGAGGAACGCGATCCCGAGGGGCGCGGAGTGCGCCTGCATCATCAGGGCCGGCGGGAGGGTCGCGTTGCACCGCGCCTGGTCGTGGAACTCCGGGTTGGGCACCCGGTCCGAGTGGCAGTACGGCCATCCGTAGTCGCCGCCGTCCCGGAGGATGTCGATCTCCTCCGGCGGCAGGTCCTGGTGGTCGGGCGCAATGTTGTCGCGCTCGTGCGTGGACGCCCACAGCTCGTGCGTCACCGGGTGCACGGCCAGCCCCACGGCGTTCCGCAGGCCGCGCGCGTACACGCGGCCACCCTTCCCCTCGAGGTCGAACCGCAGCACGGCCGCGCGGTCGGAGTCGGCCTCCACGCAGATGTTGCACGACGAGCCGACGGACACGTACATCATGCTGTCGGGGGCGATGACGATGCTGCGCGTGAAGTGCCCGCCGCCGCCCGTGTACCGCGCGAGCGTCTGGGGCGTGCCCACGGCCTTGCCGCCCTGGATGCGCACGCGCACCACGGCGCCCGTGTTGGCCACGTACAGCCAGTCGCCGCGCCACGCGAGGCCGTGCGGGCTGTCGAGGTTGCGGAGCACCACCGCCTGCGAGTCGGCGACGCCGTCGCCATTCGCGTCCACGAGCCGGGTGACCTGGTCCTGTCCGGTCTGCGCCACGTACAGCGCGCCGTCGGGGCCCACGCTCAGCGTGCGCGCGCCGGGCACGCGCGCGAACAGCGACACCGACAGCCCGGGCACCGCGTGGAGCGAGTCGGGCGCCGTGCCCGAGGTGATCAGCCGGTCGGCGGCGGCGGCATCGTTGCCGCGGTTGCACGCCGCGAGGGCGAGCGCGGCCAGCGCGAGGAGCGGGGCGACCAAGCGGCGCATGGCGGTCGCCGGTCCGCCCTCAGCCCGCCGCCTTGCGCAGCGCGGCCGCGAACTCGAGCGTCGTGGCGTACCGCTGGTCCGCGTCGCGGGCCATGCCCTGGGCCAGCACCTTCTCCACGGCCTCGGGAAAGTCCATCCCCGGCCGGCGCTGCCGCAGCGGGATGGGGTCGTTCCGCAGCCGCGCGATCATCATTTCCTGCTGCGTGCGGCCCTCGAACGGCAGCTTGCCCGTCAGCATCTCGTACATCATGAGCGACAGCGAGTAGATGTCCGTGCGCGGGTCGAGCGGCTTGCCGCGCAGCTGCTCGGGACTCATGAACTCGGGCGTGCCGAGGATGATGCCCGTCGCCGTGAGCTTCTCCAGCTCGCCGCCGGCCTTGCGTTCCTTCGCCAGCCCGAAGTCCATCACCACGGCGTACTTCGTGCCGTCGGGCTTCGCGCAGATCATGATGTTCTCGGGCTTGAGGTCGCGGTGCACGATCTTCAGCTCGTGCGCCACGTGCAGCCCCTCGGCCACCTGCACCACCCACTCCACCGCCTGCCGCAGCGGGATGACGCCCATCTTGTGGTTCAGGTCGGCGAGGATCTCGCCCTCGACGTACGGCATCACCACGTACACGAGCCCGTCCTCGGTCTCGCCGAGCCGCACGATGTTGCACACGTTCGGGTGCGAGAGGCGGATGCCCAGCGACGCCTCGCGGCGGAGGCGGGCCATCGAGTTCTCGTCCTTCGAGAGCGCCGGCGAGAGGATCTTGATCGCGTAGCGCTCGTTGGTGCTCACGTCGTGGGCGAGGTACACGAACGACATCCCGCCCTCGCCGATCTTCTTGACGATGGCGTAGCGGCCGTCGAGCACCTGGCCGGCCATGTTCGAGTGGTTGA
>JAYEKC010000034.1:0-5705 GCA_034716715.1 Gemmatimonadota bacterium
GGGACGCCGACGTTCGTCTACAGCGCGGCTTCGGTGCGGCAACAGTACCGCCGGCTGGCCGACGCCCTGGCGGGCGTTCCCGCGCGCGTGCACTACACGCTGAAGGCCAATGCCAACCGCGCGATCCTCGCGCTGCTCCGCGAACTCGGGTCCGGTGTTGACGTCGTGAGCGGAGGCGAGCTCGCGCGAGCACGCCGAGCGGGATTCGCTGGCGCCGACATCGTATTCGGCGGGGTCGGAAAGTCGGCGGCGGAACTCCGCGAGGCGCTCCACGCCGGCGTCAAGCTCATCAACGTCGAGTCGGAAGCCGAATTGGCCCTGCTCGATCAAGTGGCCCGCGAGGTCGGCGTGGTGGCGCCGGTCGGGTTTCGGGTGAACCCCGAAGTGTCGGTGTCGAACCCGCATCATTACATCGCGACCGGGGAACGGGGGCACAAGTTCGGCATTCCGTACGGCGAGGTTGTAGCCGTGGCGCAGGCGGCGCTCGGGATGGCCCACGTGCGGCTCGTGGGGCTCGACATGCACGTCGGGTCGCAGCTCGCCACCCTGGCGCCCTACCGCGACGGGCTGGCCCGGCTCGCGCAACTGGCGCATGAGCTGCGGGCGGCGGGGGCGCCGCTCCGGTACCTCGACGTCGGCGGGGGCCTGCCGGTGGCGTACGCGTCTGGCGACGCCGAGGCCGACCTGGAGGGGTTCGGCGCGCTCATGCGCGAGGTGGTCGTGCCCCTCGGCCTGGAGCTCGTCGTGGAGCCGGGCCGGTTCTTCGTCGCCCCCGGTGGCGTGCTGCTCAGCCGCGTCCTGTACCGAAAGGAGAGCGGCGGCCGGCGGTACGTGATCGTGGACGCAGGGATGAACGACCTGCTGCGACCATCGCATTACTCGGCGTACCACCGCATCGCGGCGGTGCGCCCGAACGGCCGCGTAGTGCGCGCCGACGTGGTGGGGCCCGTGTGCGAAACGGGCGACTTCCTTGCCCTGGACCGCGAGGTGGACGACGTCGAGCCGGGCGACCTTGTGGTGGTCTATGGCGCCGGCGCCTATGGCTTCGTAATGTCGTCCAATTACAACGCCCGGCCGCGCGCCGCCGAGGTGATGGTGGATGGCCACCGCTTCGCAGTGGTGACGGCGCGGGAAACGTACGACGACCTGATACGGCTCGAGCTCGAGGACCCGGACTGGAGGGATGCCTGATGCTCGTCGGATTGATGTCGGACACGCACGACCGGCTGCCTGCGATCCGTGAGCTGCTGAAGGAGATGACGCAGCGCGGGGTGGGCATGGTGCTGCACGCCGGGGACTACTGCTCGCCGTTCGCGCTGCAACCGTTCCAGGACGCCGGGGTGGCGCTGGCCGGGGTGTTCGGCCACAACGACGGGGACGAAGAGGGATTGAAGGCGTTCGCGGCGCAGGGGATGGGGCACGAGCTCTTCGAGTCGCCGCACAGCCTCACCATCGGGACGCACAAGATCCTCATCGTGCACGACATCGGCGACGTGTCCCTGCGCTCGATCAAGGGACATCACGTGGTCGTGCACGGGATGGAACACCAGCACTCGATGAAGACCCGCGGCGAGTCCCTGATCATCAACCCGGGCGAGGCGTGCGGGTGGATTCACGGCTCCCCGACGTGTGCGGTGCTCGACCTCGACACGAAGCACGTGGAGTTCATCAAGCTCACGGGCGACCGGTGGACCAACTGACGGCGGACCCGGCGCGGGCCCGCCCAACCAGACGGGCATGACGTCACGCATCCTGATCCTCGACTGCGGAAGCCAGTTCACCCAGCTCATCGCTCGGCGCGTGCGCGAGGCGCACGTGTACTGCGAAATCCATCCGCCCAGCAAGCCCCTCGCGTGGATCCGCGAGTGGAATCCGACGGGGATCATCCTCAGCGGCGGGCCGAATTCGGTGGCCGACGAGGGCGCGCCGACGTTCGATCCCGCCATCCTCGACGTCGCCCCGGTGCTCGGCGTCTGCTACGGCATGCAGTGGATCGCACACCAGGCCGGAGCGGCGGTGGTGGGAGGGGGGCGCCGGGAATACGGACGGGCGGAGGCCGTCGTGCGCGAAGCCGCCGGCCTGTGGACGGGGTTCGAGGCCGGCGAGCGCACGCAGGTGTGGATGAGTCACGGCGACCACGTCGAGCGGGTGCCACCGGGGTACGTGCTCACCGCCGCGAGCGAGTCGAACCCGGTCGTGGCCGTCCGGCACGCGTCGAAGCCGATCCACGCGCTCCAGTTCCACGCCGAGGTGGCGCACACCGTCCGCGGCGCCGACATCATCGGCAACTTCCTGTTCGAGGTCTGCCGGGCGACGCCGGACTGGACGCCCGGTTCGTTCATCGAGCAGGAGATCGACAAGATCCGGGCGCAGGTGGGCCGGGCGCACGTCATCTGCGGGCTCTCCGGTGGCGTGGATTCGTCGGTTGCCGCGGCGCTCGTGCACCGGGCGATCGGCGAACAGCTCACCTGCATCTTCGTGGATACGGGGCTGCTGCGCCTGCATGAGCGGGAGCAGGTGGAGCGGACCTTCCGCCAGCACCTGGGCATCAAGCTGGTCACCGTACGCGCCGAGGAGCGGTTCCTCACCGCGCTGGCGGGCGTCGAGAATCCCGAGGAAAAGCGGCGCATCATCGGGCACACGTTCATTGACGTCTTCGAGGACGCCGCCGCCCGGGAAGGGAAGGACGCGTCGTTCCTGGTCCAGGGGACACTCTACCCCGATGTGATCGAGTCGGTCAGCCCGAAGGGCGGCCCGAGCGCGACGATCAAGACACACCACAATGTCGGTGGGTTGAAGCCGGGCATGAAGTTCAAGCTCATCGAGCCGCTGCGGGAGCTCTTCAAGGACGAGGTCCGCAACGTGGGACGCTCCCTCGGGCTCCCCGAGGAAATGGTCGGTCGCCATCCGTTCCCCGGGCCCGGGCTCGCGATCCGGGTGCTCGGCGCCGTGGACGAGGCGACCCTCGCCACGTTGCGGCGTGCGGACGCGATCTACCTCGAGGAGATTCGCGCCGCCGGCCTGTACGACGACATCTGGCAGGCCTTCGCCGTGTTCCTGCCGGTGCGCTCCGTTGGCGTGATGGGCGACGGCCGCACGTACGAGCACGTCATCGCGCTCCGGGCCGTGACGAGCCGCGACGGCATGACGGCCGACTGGTTCGCCTTCCCGCCGGAGGTGCTGGGACGGATGTCGAACCGGATCATCAACGAGGTGCCCGGCGTGAATCGCGTCGTGTACGACGTCAGCAGCAAGCCGCCGGCGACGATCGAGTGGGAGTAGCCGACCGCGCGGTGCGGCTCGGCCGCGCGGTGATCACGGTACTCGGGGAGCCGGGCGCCTTGGCGCGCGCGTCGGCCGCCGGTGTTCGCGCCCCGGGAACGGGTGCTGCGGGCGTGTTCCTGGTGGTGGTCGTCGCGTTCCTGCTCACCGGGCCGATCGAGAACGCCATATGGCCGGGCCCGAAGCCGGAGGCCGCGACGTTCCGCCTGGACCTCGGCGGGGATTCCGCGTCGTTCGTGACCGACCCCGCGGTGCAGGGAAACGTGGTCGTGCGGCTCATTGGCGCCGATCGTGCGTGGATGCTGCTCACACGGCCGGGGCTCGTGGCGGTCGCGGCCGCCGCGATGTTTCCCGCGACCCTCGTGCTGTTGCTGCCCTTCTTTGCCGCGCTCACTTGGCTCGCGTGGCGCCCCGGGCGGTTGCCGTACCGCGCGCATCTCGCGTTTGCCCTCGACCTGCACTCAGCCGTGTTCGCGACCATCGCGGCGTCGGGGGTGGCCGGCTGGGCGCGCCTGACGGTGCTTTCGGTGGCGGTTGCGGTGCTTGCCGTCGTGTACACGAGCTGGTACGCGTGGGTCGCGTGCCGCGACGCCCTCGGAGGCACGACCCGTGAGCTGGTCGTGCGTACCACGGTGGTGGGCGTCCTGTACACGCCGCCCGCGATCGCGCTGACCGCGCTGCTCGCGCTGCGCACCGCGGGCTGACTCGCGTGCGGGCGCCCTCCGACCTTCGCCCCACGCGGGCGGAGCTGCGGGAGATGGTGCGGCTCGCGTGGCCCGTCGTCCTCGCGCAGGTCGGTGTGATGCTGCTCGGCGTGGTGGACACGGCGATGGTTGGCCGCGTGGGGCCCGACGCCGTCGCGGCCGTGGCCCTCGGGCACATTTACTGGGTCAACCTCACCGTCCCCGGCATCGGGCTGCTCCTCGTGCTCGACCCCGTCGTGTCGCAGGCGTTCGGGGCGGGCGATCGCGCGGCGGTGGCCCGCGGCGTACAGCGCGGTATCGTGCTTGCCGCGTGCCTCACGATTCCCGCCACGCTGGCGCTCCTGCCTGGGGAGCGGTTCTTTGGCGCGCTGGACCAGCCCGCTGCCGTGTCGCCGCTCGCGGCATCATACGCACGCTGGACCGCGCTCAGTGTGCTGCCGTTCTACCTGTTCGTCGTGTTCCGGCAGTCGCTGCAGGCGATGGCGGAGACTCGCGCCATCGTCGCGTCGATCCTCATCGGGAACGTCCTGAACGTCGTCCTCAATTGGGCACTCATCTACGGGCACCTCGGTTTCCCCGCGCTTGGAACGATCGGCAGTGCGATATCGACCGTCATCGGCCGGTGGACCATGCTCGGCGTGCTAATCTGGATCGACCGGAGGCTGGTGATGCCGACGGTGCGCCCGTGGCGCCGCGAGAGCTGGCAGCCGCGACCGCTGTGGCGGATGGTGGTGGTCGGCGCCCCGGTGGCGTTCCAGCAATGGCTCGAGGTGGGCGTGTTCGCCGCCGGCGCCGTGGCCATCGGCTGGATCGGCGTCAAGCAACTTGCGGCCCACGAGGTGGCCATCAACCTCGCCGCACTGACGTTCATGGTGCCGATGGGCGTTGCCGCGGCGGCGGCCGCGATGGTGGGACGCGCCATCGGGCGGGGCGACATCGCGGCGGCGCGCCGCGATGCGGTGGCGTCGATCGGTGTGGTCCTCGGCTTCATGGTGCTGGCGGCGATCGTCTTCGTGTGTTTCCCGGGCGGCCTGGCGTCGCTCTTCCTCGAGGACCCCGAGACCGTCGCCATCGCCGGTTCCCTGATCGCGATCGCCGGCGTGTTCCAGGTGTTCGACGGCATCCAGGGAGTGTGCGCCGGCGTGTTGCGCGGCGCGGCGGACACGCGCGTGCCGATGCTGTTGCACCTGGGCGGCTTCTGGGGCATCGGCGCGCCGCTCGGGCTGGTGCTGGCCTTCCCGGCGGGCCTTGGCCCGCGGGGCGTGTGGCTTGGCTACCTCGGCAGCCTGGTGGTCGTGGCCGCGGCGCAACTGCTGCGCGTGCGATGGCGGCTCTCACGCCCCATCGAGCGCCTTCGGATCGACGAGGCGCACGACGTCGCCTCGCTCGACGCCAGCTAGACGCCCTTCTCCTTCAGCAGGTCCATGAACTCGGACGGCTGGGAGATCTTCAGCAGCCGCTCGGGAACGTCGGGCTCCTTGGAGAACTGGGCGATCTTGCCGAGCACGGGCAGGTACTGGTTGGACACCTCGAGGGGGGGCGCGACGATCAGGAAGAAGAAGTATACCGGCTTGTCGTCGATCGCCTTGAAATCCACCCCTTCGCGCTTGCGACCGAAGGCGACGCGCAGCTTGCTCACCACGAGCGACCGGCAGTGGGGAATCGCGATGCCGCGTCCAATGCCGGTGGACCCCAGGTTTTCCCGTCGCTTGAGCATCT
>JAYEKC010000035.1:0-5704 GCA_034716715.1 Gemmatimonadota bacterium
GCCCTCGCGCGAGACGTCCGGCCCGCCCATCTCGCCCTTGGCCCCCGCGATCTTGTCGATTTCGTCGAGGAAGATGATGCCGAGCTTCTCGACCCGCTCCAGCGCGTCGGTGACCACCTCGTCGTGGTTCACCAGCTTGTCGAACTCCTCGTCGAGAAGGATGCGCCGCGCCTCGGCCACCGTCACCGTGCGCTTCTTCTTGCGCCGCGGCAGGAGTTCCGAGAGCATCTCGCCGAGGTTGGACATCGGGTCGGGCGCACCCGGCTGCCCCGCGACGTCGAGCTGCGGCATCGCCCGCTGCGTGACCTCGATCTCGATCTCCCGCTGCTCGAGCTGGCCGTCGCGCAGGAGCTGGCGGAGCTTGTCGCGGGTCCGCTTGTGGCGCTCGCGCGCGGCGTCGTGCTCGGCGGTGACGTTGCCCGAGGGCGACGCGACGAACACGCGCTCCCCACCGCCCGCTGGCGCCGCCGCGGCATCGCCCGGCTTCGGCCCCGAGGCATCAGCAGCGGCGAGCTCGGCAGGAACCGGCAGCAGCAGGTCGAGCAGCCGCTCTTCCACCCGGTCCTGTGCCAGGTCCTCGACCTCCTGCTCGCGCTCCGTGCGCACAAGGTCGATGGCGCTTTCCACGAGGTCGCGGACCATGCCCTCCACGTCGCGCCCCACGTAGCCCACCTCGGTGAATTTGGAGGCCTCGACCTTGATGAACGGCGCGCCAGCGAGCTTGGCCAGGCGGCGGGCGATCTCCGTCTTGCCCACCCCGGTGGGCCCGATCAGGATGATGTTGTTTGGGGCGATTTCCTCGCGGATCCCTTCCGGCGCGCGCTGGCGCCGCCAGCGGTTACGCAGGGCGATGGCGACGGCCTTCTTGGCATCGGCCTGCCCTATGATGTAGCGATCGAGTTCGGCGACGATCTTGCGCGGCGTGAGGTCGGAGAGCCGGGCGAGGGCCTGCTCCGTGCGGTTCGTGGGCATCGGACCCGAAAGTTACACACCGGGCCGGTCGGGGCGTCCCTGACAGGGGTGCGCGGGGTTTCCCTATCCCGGGGCCATGCCCCCCGTGCCATCCTTCCGGTGCAGTTGTTGGGTGGCTGCGGGTGGTTCAAGGCCGGGTCGCCGTGGGAGACGCGACCGAAGTCGGCCTGAGAGCCGCCGGTTGTGAGGGCGCTGGGGAGAGCGTTCTTGCGCCCAGTACTTGGGCCATTCGCAGCAGTAGTACAACGGCACCGCGAGCGCAGACGGGCGAGCCACACGCCCGTACCCGCGGTGCCGTTTGTTTTTCCGGTGTCAGCGCTCGGGTTCGACGATCGTGATGTTCGTGTTCGAGAAAATGCAGATCTCGCCGGCGATGGTCAGCGCCTTTTGGACGATCTCGCGCGGCGCGAGGGATGTCTCGCGGAGCAAGGCGCGCGCGGCCGCCTGGGCGTAGGGCCCGCCAGAGCCGATGGCGAGCACCCCGTCCTCGGGCTCGATCACTTCGCCGCTCCCGGACAGGACAAAGCCATGCGTCCTGTCGGCCGCGACGAGCTGGGCCTCGAGGCGGCGCAGCACGCGGTCGGAGCGCCACTCCTTGGCGAGTTCCACGGCCGCGCGCGGCAGGTTGTCGGTGAACCGCTCGATCTTCTCCTCGAACTTGTCGAAGAGGGTGAAGGCGTCGGCCACGGCGCCGGCGAACCCGGCCACGACGGCCCCGCCCTTCAGGATGCGCACCTTCTGGGCGTTGGACTTGACGACCGTCTCGCCGAGGGTGACCTGGCCGTCGCCGCCGATGGCGACCCGGCCGTCGCGGCGGACGCAGAGGATGGTGGTGGCGTGGTACTGCAGCATGGCTCCAAACTAACGACCACGGCGAGGCGACGGGTTACGGATGACGGGCGACAGGCTGCCGGCCGTTGCCCGCCTCCGGAAATCCGCTCCCTGGCGCTTGATTGCTCGCGGGCGAAGTGAGAAGATGCGATGACCGCTCCGCCTGGAGAGTCCGATGCGCAACACGACACAAGCGACTGCGGGGCCGATCACCTTCGACGACGTGCTGGCCGCGCGTGAGCGCATCGGGCCCTGGCTCTCGCCCACGCCGCTGCGCGAGTACCCGCAGCTCAACGACCTCGTCGGCCACGGCCTCCGCGTGTGGGTGAAGCACGAGAACCACCAGCCCACGCAGAGCTTCAAGATCCGGAACGGCCTGGCCTGCGTGAGTGCGCTCACCCCGGACGAGCGCAAGCGGGGGGCGATCGGCGCGAGCACGGGCAACCACGGCCAGGGCGTGGCGTACGCGGGCCGGATGCTCGGCGTGCCCGTCGCCATCTGCGTCCCCGAGGGCAACAACCCGGAGAAGAACGCGGCGATCCGCTCCTATGGCGCGGAACTCATCGAGACGGGCCGGACCTACGACGAGACGGCCGCGGCCTGCGAACGGATCCGGCAGGAGCGCGGCATGACGCTCGTGCACTCGACGAACAACGTGCACGTGATCGCCGGCGCGGGGACCATGACGCTCGAGATGATCGAGCAGGAACCGTCGCTCGACGCCATCATCATCGCCCTTGGCGGCGGGTCGCAGGCGGTGGGCGCGCTCACCGTCCTGGCGGCGAAGGCGCCGCGGGTGCAGGTGTACGCCGTGGGCGCGAGCGGTGCGCCGGCCCAGTACGAATCCTGGCGGCAGGGCACGCGGCTCACCGGCATGCCCGTGAACACGTTCGCCGAGGGCATCGCGACGGGTGCGGCGTACGAGATGACGTTCGACGCCCTGAGGGCCGGGCTCGCCGGGTTCGTCACGGTGAGCGACGACGCGATCTACGCGGCCACGCGCGACCTCATCCGCATCACGCACAACATCCCGGAGGGCGCGGGGGCCACGGGGCTGGCGGGACTGCGCGTGCTGGCGCCGGAACTGGCCGGCAAGCGCGTGGCGATCGTGATGTGCGGCGGGAACCTCGCCATGGCGCACCTCGAGCGCGCGCTCGCGGTGCGCGGCTGATCGCATCCGTGCCCGCTCGACGACGCGGCGCAGCTGCATCGCGACGCGGAACGGCTGCCCATCGGCGCGGTGCGCCGTCGTCACGCGACGAGGCGGCGGCAGGGCGCGGCCATGTCGGCGGGGACCGCCTGCGCCTGCGCCACCCCCGCGCCGGCGAGCTCGGCTGGGTCGTGCAGCGGCACGGCGCGCTGTACGCCAAGGAGTACGGCTACGACGACCGGTTCGAGGCGCTGGTCGCGAAGGTCGTCGCCGAGTTTGTGGAGAACCGCGACCCGGCGCGCGAACGCTGCTGGATCGCGGACCTGGATGGACGTCCCGTGGGGTCGGTGTTCCTCGTACGGCTCCGGGGTGGCGTTCGCGCCCGGGGCGGAAGAGTGGCGAAGCTGCGGCTCCTGCTCGTCGAGCCCGCGGCGCGCGGCGCGGGCGTGGGACGCCGGCTGGTGCACGCCTGCACGCTGTTCGCGCGGCGCGCGGGGTACACAGCCATCGAGCTGTGGACGCAGGCGGAGCTCACGTCCGCCCGCCGCATCTACGAAGCGGAGGGCTACCGCCTGGTGTCCACGACGCGGCACCGGATGTTCGGGCCGCCGTGCGTGGGGGAGGTCTGGAGACTGGGTCTCGCGAGACGTCTTCGGGCATTCCGACCTACTCAGGTGGCCTGATCTCGGGCGACCGACAGGTCAAGTGTACCGGATCCGGCCAGTCTCGCGATGGGTGGGGCGAGAGCACTTGCGAAAAAAAAAAAAAAGAACCGCACAATGTTGGCGCTCCCGCGGCTCCACCTCGTGGTACCACGTTGGGGGTCGCCTGCAAGATCGCTCACCTGAATGCGACCAAGGAGGAGTCAATGACCAGGAGAACACGGATCCTGTTGGCTGCGTATGTGTTCGGTATGGCCGGGCTCGACCTGGTACGGCCCGCTGGCGCGGTGGCAGCCACACCACAGCGATGCGGCTACTGCTACGGCTCGATTGGTGAGTGCAATGCCGCTTACGCCGAATCGGGATGCTTTCCGCCGCGCTGGTGGGTTTGTGAAACAGGCAACTTCTGTTGCTCGGCCGGCGAGGTATACGGCTACTGCGACTATGAGAGCTAGGTTGGGGCGCGTCACCGTATGGGCGAGCGGCATCGCCCAACCGCACGCAACACGATCCCCAAGAGCGTAATCAACACGATCGAGCCATGAAGCGCCTTAACCGCCCGGTGGACGTTCCCCTCCTTGTACTGGTGGCTTGCGCGCTCACCGTGACGGCGTTGTACGTCCGTAGGGAGCTGACCGTCGGGGCGGGCCGCCCAGCCTCGTATGTTCCAATCGTGCAGTCCGACTGGGGTAAGTACGCGCGCGCCGGTCACGTCATTGGCGATGCCGGCGCGCAGGCGACGATCGTGGAGTTCGCGGACTTCGAATGTCCCTATTGCCGCGTCTTTGCGAGCTACACCGACTCGCTTCGTTCCCTCGGAGTGAGGTTTCGAGTCGTGTACCGCCATTACCCTCTTTCCATGCATCGCTTTGCCATACCTGCAGCGCGCGCGAGCGAGTGCGCCGCCGAGCAGGGCCGCTTTGCGACGATGCATTCGCATCTCTTCCAGTTTGCCGACTCGTTGGGCCTGGTATCGTGGTGGTGGTACGCCAAGCGTGCCGGGGTTGAAGATTCAGCGCGTTTTGCGAAGTGCGTGAGCGCTTCGGCACCCATCCCCGCGCTTGGCCGTGACACAGCGGACGCGCGCGTTTTGCGCATCAGGGGGACACCTCTATTGCTAGTCGGGAGCCAGCGGCTCGACGGCGTTCCGTCATTCGACTCGCTTCGCGCGTACATCTCCCGGAGTGTGAAGTAGTGTGGTATACCGCGCGTGCAGTTACGCCGCGATGGCGTCTCGCAGCCGCTCTCGCCGGCGCTTTGCCCTTCGCCGGCTCCGCAGCCCAGACGCGGCCGGCCCGGATTGACAGCTCGGCGCCGGTTGTCCCTGGGATGTTTGGCTCTGTCTCGTCCGTCATCGAACGCGCCGACGGATCGCTCCTGATCCACGATGTCCGCGATCGACGCGTGCTGATCGTCCCGCGGGATCGAGGCTCACCTGCAACTGTCATCCTCGACGCGACCGAACGAACCGCCTTTGCCTATCACTCAAGGGCCGGTAACCTGATTGCGGCTCGCGGCGATTCGGCACTGTTCATCGATCCCGACGCGCTTGCCGGCGTGGTGATCGATGCTCACGACCGGGTCGCCGGTGCATTCGCCCTTCCCCCGCGCCTCGTGCCGTGCCTGCTGGGTGGAGCCGTCGGCATGCCAGCCGTGGACGCCGCCGACCGGGTGGTTTGCCGTCAGCCGCCCGCCGTGACCAACATCGGCGGGACTGACACCGCAGGACCGCTGTGGCGCATCGCAGATTCAGCGGCGTTGGTGGCGTTCGATCTTCGCACCCGGCGAATCGACACCGTCACCTTCTTGCGGACCGTCCGGACCCGGTTTGTAACGGCTCCCGATGACCGCTGCCAGACGCTGTACACCGTGCCCCTCATCAACCCGCTGCCAATTGTGGATGAGTGGGCAATGCTGCGGGACGGAACAATCGCCGTTGTGCGTGGTGAAGACTACCACGTGGATTGGTACCAGTCGGGAGGCGCGCCGATGACATCGCCGCCATTGCGCTCGTCTCCACGATTCCCTTCGGACTCGTCCAAAGTCGCGTTCGTGGACTCTACGCGCCAGGCTCTGCTGCGGATCAGGA